>NZ_JBSMXK010000018.1:0-43202 GCF_053761865.1 Enterococcus bulliens | reverse complement strand
AGTTGCGTATCATGATTCGTCACGGTAGTGCATTGCTTTTAAACTAAAAAAGATCAAGAGGAAATAATCCTCTTGATCTCCAATAATTCTAAGATTTCTCTTCACCAACATCATTTGACAAAGAGCCAAAAAAATAGAAATTATTTGCTCTTTTTTCCAATTAAAATTTCTAAATCAACCGTAATCCGTGTTAAGGGTTGATTCATCAAGGCTTTTTTGCGCTCTGAGGATGCTCCCCACTCCAATGGCGACATCTCTAATAGATCTAGCTGTTGTGCTTTAGGAATCTCAAATATATAGGTCAACTGTTGCTTTTCATATGTCTGAAAGGCTTCGCTGAACTTTTCGACAACGCGTTCGTTTGAATACTGTTGCTTTTTTTGATCTTCGGGATAAAAAGCACGACGCAATTCTTTTAGATAATCAGCACCTGGCACGACCTTGATCAATTGTCCCCCAGTTTGCAGCACACGGTCAAATTCTTGATAATTGGACGGTGAAAAAATGTTGAGTAACGTGGTAAAACTATGATCTGCAAACGGTAGATTGGTTAAATCCGCTGTACACCAAAAAGTATCACTTGCTTGATTCGTTGCCAGATTTACTCCCTCTTTGGCGATATCAAAACCAATCCCTACTTGAATATCTGCTTGTTGTGTCAATAAAGAAAGAAAACTTCCCTCACCACATCCGATATCCAATACCGCAGTTTGGTCTAATTTTTGTGTCAAATATGTCAGTAAAGGTTGATACATCCCACAGCGAATCATCCGTCCTCTTGCTTCAAATAGCTGTTGGTCATAGTCGCTAACGATCGGACGCATCAAAAAATGCATCGTCCCTTTTTTCGAAACATCATAACGATGCCCATTTTGACAGACAAGACCGCTCTCACTAGTTTTCATGCACTCATGACAATGCGGACAACGAAAACGTGCGGCTTCACGTTGTAAAAATAATTTCGCGCGATCAATTTTTTTTAACATAGACTTCCCTCGGCTTTCTTCTTTGACTACTTTAGCATAAAATTGTGCTAAAATGCTAGACGGAAGACTAACTTTAAGGAGGATCTTTTATGATCAAAGAATTTTGTGCCGAAAATTTTACCAATATCCCACAAGCCATCCACAATGGAGCCAATCGTATCGAACTATGCGATAATCTCGCAGTAGGTGGGACAACACCTAGTACAGGGGTCTTAGAAGAGTCTTTTGCCTATACTTCTGAAAAATCGATTCCATTGATGGTCATGATCCGACCTCGCGGTGGTGATTTTATCTATAACGATACAGAATTAAAAATCATGCATACTGATTTGATTGAAGCCAAAAAACTAGGGGTTGATGGCGTGGTATTTGGTTGCTTAACACCTAGCAATTGGATCGATGAAGAAGCGATGGAATTATTATTAGACGTTGCTGATGGCCTACAAGTGACCTTTCATATGGCGTTTGATGCAATCGAAGAAACTCGTAAAAAAGCAGCGATCGATTGGCTCGTCGCCCATCAAGTTGACCGCATCTTAGTGCATGGCGGTCCATTAGATACGCCGATCGAAGAGCATTTAACTAAGATCAGCGAGTGGATCGCTTATGCCGATGGACGTATTACTTTTGTCGTCGGTGGTGGCGTTCGTAGCACTAATGCCCAAGCAGTTTGCACAAAAACTGGTGCGACAGAAGTCCACGGTACCAGAATCGTTTAAAAAAAGTGGGTGTGATAGACTTCTACCTCACCCACTAGCAAGCGATTAAATAACATGTAAAAAATAGCCACTTTCAAAAACAAGCCGAGTCATTACCGAAATAGACGCAACTATTATCGGAATGATTCGGCTTATTTTTAGGGCTGTTTTTTTAGTACAGATTCTTTGGCTTTAATTTAAAAAATAACTCATAAAAATACTCGCAATATTAAAATAGATCAATACGCTCGTCAAATCACTAAGCGTCGTAATAAATGGCCCACTGGCAACGGCCGGATCAAATCCTAATTTATCCATTAACATCGGAATCAAACTTCCTGCCAGATTCGCAACCATAATGGCACACATCATCGCCATACCGATCACAAATCCTAAAATCGGATTGCCCTTCCAAATCGCCACGATCAAAAAAATCGTCACACCGGTGATCAAACCGGTAAATAAGCCCGTAATCAATTCCCCAATGATCGTTTTCATGATCCCGACATCTTTATTGTCACTCATCGCCAAGCGGCGTACCGCCACGGCCAGTGACTGTGTACCGGCATTTCCTGCAGTTCCAGTGATCAATGAGATAAACACAGCTAAAATACTTGCTTTACTAACTAGTTGTTCATAATGGCTGATCAATGTTGCCGTCGCCATTCCTAAAAATAACAGCGTAATCAACCATGGCAAGCGGCGATTGGCTGATTTGATAGGATTTTCGCTAATTTCTTCCACATTGACCCCAGCTAAACCAGAATAGTCACTGGCAGCTTCGTCATCAATAACGTCAATAATATCATCGACTGTAACGATCCCTAATAAATGATCGTCGTAATCCGTTACAGGTAACGCTAGAAAATCGTAATCTCGGAATGTTTGCGCAACGTCTTCTTGATCGTCACCGACATGGACAGATATCACACGCTCGCTCATGATCTCTTCGATCATTTGATCATCATCATGAATGATCAAATCACGTAAGGAAATTACGCCGACCAAACGTTCTTCTTGGTCGATCACATAGATATAATAGATCGTCTCCGCTACAGCAGCTTCTGATTTTAACACATACATCGCAGAACGTACTGTTTGATTGGCTACGATCGACACATACTCTGTCGTCATAATCGATCCAGCAGTGTCGTCTTCATAATGAAGTAAGTCTTTGATTTCAGTAGCCGCTTCGGTTTCCATTAAAGTTAAATATTGTGCTTTTTGCTGTTTGGATAACGTATTTAATAGATCGACAGCGTTATCGGTATACATATCAGCCAACATCTCCGCTGCGTAGCTTGGACGCATCTCGGCTAAGAATTCTTTCATTTCATCTTTATCTTCTTCTAGAACATCAAACATATCTGCTAGTTCTTTAGGAGACAAATAGGCATAGACTAAGGCACGTTCAGCATCGTCAAGAGACAGATAAAACTGGCTTTGTTCATAAATATGCAGCTCCAAAAATTGTTCCCGAAATTCCTGCAGACGATTATGTGCTAAATCCTCTCTTAATTGTGCAAAACGTTCTTCTAATTCTTGTGTTTCATCCAATCTCTCTCACCTCGCTTAAAAAGTCGCCTGAATCAATGTATTCATGTCCTCAGGAAGTGTCTGATAAAAAGACAGCGGCTCGTGTGTGAAAGGGTGTGTAAATGCTAAATGGTAACAATGCAATGCTTGTCGCTTCACACTTAAATCCATACGTCCCCCATACATATCATCCCCCACCAAAGGACAGCCGATCGATTCGAAGTGCACTCGAATCTGGTGGGTGCGCCCGGTGTGCAATTTAATATCGACCAATGCACAACTAGACGTCTGTTGTTGGCGCCAGTATTCGGTAAAGGCATACTGGCCATCTTCTCTTACTTCACGCTTTAAAATCGAACGCATATCTCGTCCGATCGGCGCTATGATTTGTTCATGTTCTTTTAAACGCGCCAGATTCCCACAAACGAGCGCTTGATAATGCTTATTTAATGTTTTTTCACGCAATTGAACATCCAGTTTCGCATGGGCAAAACCATGCTTAGCAAACAACATCAGCCCCGTCGTGTCTCGATCTAAACGTGTCACGACATGAACGACTTGGTTGCGATACCCTTTTCGCTTATAGTATCCTTTCACGCGATTGGCCATTGTTTGATTTGGATGGTATTGCGCTGGTATCGACGACACATTACTTGGCTTATTGACGATCAAAAGGTGCTCATCTTCAAATACGATATCTAAAGGAGTATCGTCTGCGAGTAATGTCTCGTGTTCTTTTTCATCAGGGATAACAACCGTCACTATATCGTGTTCTTGAAGAAAATACAAGACATTTTCGATATGATCATTGACTAGAATCTGACCACCTTGAAATTTGATTTTCGCAAGTAGTCCTTTGGAGATTCCTTGCTCTTTTAAAAAATATTTGATTTGCTGTGGTTCGCTTTTTTTAAATACATACTCAAAACGCATGATTACGACTCCCCAATAAACGCATCACGCACACGGCGCCAAAAATGCGTATGACGATAAGAAGCAAATTGAATATGCTCATCAGCGATTTTATAATAAATCGAATCGATCTCATCTTGTTGCAAACGAAACTGATCGATCGTAATCACACATTCATCACTTTCTTGCAACCGAACTTCGATCCACTCATGACTACCAATAACCATTGGCGAGCCGAGTGTACGAAACACGCGGTTATTTAGTGAGGCGATCTCTGTTAATTGGATGGCATTGATGCGAGGGTGCAAGACTGCGCCACCGATACTTTTGTTATACGCTGTCGAACCAGTTGGCGTGGCAATCGACAACCCATCTCCACGAAAACGTTCGAAAAATTCATCTTTGATATAAATATCTGCCACCATCGTTGAATCATTCCGCTTGATCGTCGACTCATTTAACGATAAAAAGTGCTTGGGTTCCTTGCCGTTACGATATGTAATACGCACATCAAGTAACGGATATCGAACACTTGCTTCTTGTTTGGTGTTCAATGACGCAACGAGTTCATCTAATTCATAATCGCGCCAATCTGTATAAAATCCTAAATGCCCTGTGTGTACGCCTAAAAAACGGACTTGATCTAATTTATGATTGAATAAATGAAAGGCTGAAAGAAGCGTTCCATCTCCACCAACTGAGATCACTAGCTCTGGTTCATTTTGATTGATCTCATGTCCTGAGGCAATCAGTTTTTGACTCAATTCACTCATTACTTTTAATGATAATGGTGTTTTATTGTGGATGATCGCGATCTTCACTTTCTCCATCGTGTTCTTCCTTTCCTTGGTCTAAAGCACGCGCATGCTGTTCTTTAGACCCTTTCCCTCTAGTAAATAAATGTTGTGCTTCTTGAATCTCTTCTCTAATATTCGACATTTCTTCATCTAATTGATACGCCGCTTCCGCTGCTCGGCGCAGTCGTTCACCAATCTCTTCTGGAAAAACGCCTTGATATTTATAGTTTAATGAGTGCTCGATCGTTGCCCAAAAATTCATCGCTAATGTTCGAATCTGGATTTCCGCATAAATCCGTTTTTCTCCAGTGACTAACTGTACTGGATATTCGATCACCAAATGGTAAGAACGATAACCACTAGCTTTTTGATTGGTAATATAATCACGCTCGATTACGACAGTCATGTCTTTACGGTTACGAATCAGTTGGACTACTTGATGGATATCTTCTACAAACTGACACATGATTCTAAGACCCGCAATATCAGACATTTCCGTTTCCAAACGATCGAGTGGAATATTACGCAAGCGACTTTTCCCTAAGATACTATCTACTGGTTTTACTCTTCCAGTCACAAATTCAATCGGTACGTGGCGCTTTTGTTCACGAAATTGTTTTCTGATCCCACGTAGTTTTACTTTTAATTCAGAAACCGTTTGTTCATACGGTGCTAAGAATTCTTCCCAATCCGGTTGCATCAGTATCCCTCATTTCTAAAATAACATACAAGCTTATCTTATCACAGTTTTTAATAAACCTTTAGCATTCAGAGTCTAATTTTCAGTTTTTTTAGCGATTGACACGTTTACTCAGATACAGTAAAACTAAGGAAAGAGGAGTGAAGAAGATGAGTGAACAACTTGAAATCGAATTCAAAACATTATTGACGAAATCCGACTTTGAACGTCTACTGGAACACTTTGTTAACGCTAAGGTCTACCAACAAACCAACTATTACTTTGACACGCCGGATTTCCAATTAAAAGAGCAAGAATGCGGTCTAAGGATTCGCCTATTTACTACATACGCTGAACTGACGTTAAAGTCACCTCAGCCACTAGGCTTACTAGAAACGACCGATACCCTGCAACTAGCTGAAGCCAAAGCATTACTTAAAGATGATCGAATCAAACTAGACGGCAAAGTAGCTCAAAAGATTAGTGAATTTGGCATCGATCCTGCAAGTGTAACGTGCTTTGCTGACCTAAATACTACTAGACATGAACTAAAACTACCTGAAGGATTGCTTGCACTAGATGAAAGTACCTATGGAAAAACAGGCCACGACTACGAATTGGAATTAGAAGTTACTCCTTCACAAGCCACAACAGAGTATTTCCAAAACTTTTTAGCTACGTTAAATCTTTCGTATCACCCCGTACAAAACAAGATCAAACGTGCCTTAGCCGAACGCCAAAAAGAGATGTGACAGACTTCTGTCACATCTCTTTTTTATAATGTTTCGATCAATGCTTCTAATTCATCTAATCGTTTTTCAAATACCGTAAAGGCATTTTCGATATAAGCTGCTTGTGTCATATCCACACCCGCTTTTTTCATAACATCGACTGGATAATCACTTGAACCTGCTTTTAGATAGGTTAAATAATTTTTTAAGGCTTGTGGTCCATCATGCAAGATTTTTTCTGCTAGCGTCGCAGCAGCTGAAAAACCAGTTGCATATTGGAAGACATAATAATTATAGTAAAAATGTGGAATACGCGACCACTCTAAACGGATCTCTGGATCGTGTGCTAATGCATCACCATAATATTTATGGTTTAATTCACCATAACTTTCACTTAAAAAGTCAGCCGTTAGTGGTGTTCCTTTTGCATCTTCTTGGTGCATAAAATGCTCGAATTCCGCAAATTGCGTTTGACGGAAAACGGTCCCTTTAAAACCATCTAGATAATGGTTTAATACATATGCACGGACCTTTGGATCTGTTTCCGTTTTTAACAAGTACTCTGTCAACAGATTCTCGTTTGTAGTGGAAGCGATCTCGGCTAGGAAAATCGGATAATCCCCATAGACATACTCTTGATTCGTACGAGTGAAATAGCTATGCACACTGTGCCCCATTTCATGAACTAAGGTAAATAGTTGATCTAGTGTATCATGCCAATTCATCAAAATATAAGGTTTTGTATCGTAAGCGCCAGAAGAATAAGCCCCACTGCGCTTGCCTTTGTTTTCGATCACGTCGATCCAACGAGAAGAGAACGCTTCTTTTACGACCGCTAGATACTCTTCACCCATCGGTGCTAACGCTTCGATCGCTTTTTCAACAGCTTGTTCGTACGTATACGTGATCGGCGCTTCACCTAATAAAGGCGTATAGACATCATACATATGCAATTCATCGACCGCTAATAAGCGTTTGCGTAATTCCATATAACGATGCAACAACGGCAAGTTTTGATTGACGACATCGACTAATGTGTCATATACCGCTTCTGGCACATGATTGTTGCTCAATGCCGCTTGACGTGCACTTTCATAGTGACGTGCTTGTGCTTTGAAATTATGTGCTTTGATATTGGTGCTAAGGGTTGAAGCAAACGTGTGTTTAAATTGACCGTAGACTTCATATAGTCCTTTAAATGCATCTTCACGTACTTGACGGTTAGTATTTTCCATCAACTGACCATAAACACCATGTGAGAGTTGGATCTCCTGACCATTTTCATCTTTGATCGTTGGAAATTCTAAATCAGCATTATTTAATACTGAAAAAATCGTTCCTGGAGAACCAAAAATCTCACCCGCACCTGCTAATAGTGCCTCTTGATCAGCTGGCAATACATGCGCGCGCGCAGCAACCAAGGTTTCGATGTAATGGCGATAATGCACAAGTTGTGTTTCTTCAGTAAAATAACGCTCTAGTGTCTCATCTGACAAGGACAAGACTTCCGGTTCAAACCAAGATAAGCTTGCTGAAACTTGTGAAGCTAAACTGCTCGCGCGAGCGTATAATGCCTGATACGTCGTGTTTGTCGTATCTTGGTCATTTTTTAAATGGCTGTACACATATAATGTTTCTAGTTTCCTAGAAATCGTTAATACATATGTCAAGGCGTCTAAAAAAGCAGTGGCGCCATCGCCTAAAGTTCCTTTATAAGAGTCTGCAGCCTTCACTTCTTCTTGAACGACCGCATAGGCCTCTTCAAATGCTTGATCATCCGCAAAAATCGAAGTCAAATCCCACGTTGCATGTTCTGGTACACTTTCTCTCGTTGGTAATTGTGTTGTTTCTGACATCTAGTCCACTCCTTTTTTTCGCTCTTGTTCTGTAAAATGATAGATACTCTCATCAATAACAGAATACTCTCATTTTAGCACAAGAAAGAACAGACGTCATGGAAAAGTCTTTTTAGCCAACTGCACACACTCATCAAACAGTGCATGCACGATATTCTCTCGATCTAAAAACGGATAGGGCCACAGCGCGAGTTCGTCCATCATTTTTTGACGAAACGCTAAAAATGAATCACTCATCCTAAATAACAACCGATAATAAAGCAAACGATGACTAAATAAAATACCAAATTCACTAGCGTTATACATCCAAGACTCTAAATAAGCTAAATGGCTACCATATGCATAGCACTTTTGTTGTAATAAAACTAGATCACGGCGCTTAAAGGCTAATTGTTGCTGGATCCATATTTGATAAGTGACTAGTCTTGTTTGATGAGTGATTATTGACGCTCGTTCTTTTTTTCTAATTAAGTTGATTTGATTTAGTTGATACGCCAGTCCTTGTTCATAGGACCAATGAAGATAACGAAAAATGAGAAACTGTTTACAAGCGACGTCTAGCCCGTACAAGAAGAAGCCATATTTTGGATCAAACCGTAAACAAGCCTGTTGTAGTTGACTCAACCTTTTTGTCGGGTGCAGTCCTTGGCCTAATATCCAAATCGGCTGATACCCATGAAGTAGATAATTATGCGTACGTTCTAAAAACCGTTTGTGGCTAAGCGGACTACACTGAAATTCAATGACTTGATCTTCCCACAGTAAATCCGGTCGTTGTTTTAAATCAGGTAAATAGACCTCTAGAGTAAATTGTTGAAAAAAAGTTTGCAATAATAACTTCCCTGCCAAATGCTCGTAAGTCTCTCCCTCGCTAGCTGGACAAGTCGCTTTTGTTTGATGTGCAAAATGTGGAATCATTTTCGTCCCTAATTTTAAGATGACTTTAGTCTGACAGACCGGACAATGATAGGAAAGTGTCCGATCTAATGTTTGATTGGCCAAATATAATGTCGTTCCCACTTGAGCAAGTAACATATGCAGTCTCCTTTTCTAAAAAAATACGCAAAAAAAAGACCGAATCAAAAAAGATTCGGTCTTTATGAGTTATTTTTTTGTTTCAGGTGCAAAATGCGTACGCAATGTTTCGATGGCATCATTTTCAATGATCAATTCACCATGTTCTGCTAAAACATCACTTGTAATGGATACTTTGCGACCAAACTCACCTAAATGAGCTGTGTAGTTGCGAATCGCTTTTTCGGATAGATCTTCATCTTCAAATTTTACTACAAGATAATAAACATGATCCATCAAATACAATGTCGACGAAATATCATCAATCGCTACTTCATTGGCAAGCCAAATCGCAAGTTCAAAATTTGCAAACTCGATTACAACTGGTTTATGTTCTTTAGGCAATTTACTTTTGTCCACCTTGCCTTCTTCGTTATCTAATTTTTCGCTAAAGATTTTTTTGATTTCATCATCTGATAATTCTTCAAACGCTTTGGTCGTATCGATATTATCATCGCTTTCCCACCATTCAGCTTCTGCGTCTTCTTTTGAGAAATCTTCAAATCCTTCTACTGCGTCTTGTGGGAGACTTTTACTAATGAACAATTCTAAGCCATCACCTTTAGGTAAGACTTGGAACGTTACGGCTTCGCTTCCTTTAAACTCATCATCAATATCGACTTCTTCTAAAATACTATAGAAAAAACTTTCAATTTCTTTTTGATTGCCTAACAAATCTAAAAAAGTGAATCCTCTAGCAGCTAAATCTTCGCTTTTAATCAATACCCGTATGGTATTTTCGTTAATATGCTCCATTTCCATGTTAGCCACACCTCACTTTACGTATTCCTTCTTTGATACACGCGTATCGTTAACTTTATTCTACCGAAACCACCACAAATGTAAAGTAATTCCTCTCATATTTCGAGTACGAATTGTGGTTTTGTTTTAATTTCTTGACAATTGTTATTCGTCTTTGTCATTAGGGTACGAAAAAGGCAAGTGACGAGTCACTTGCCCATTTTCAACTTTTACAAACCTGCCATCAATTGCGCTTGACGCAATTCCAATTGGCGTACATCACGCGGCAAGAAACGACGAATTTCATCTTCATTGAATCCTACTTGCAAACGTTTCTCATCGACCATAATCGGTCTTCTAAGCAATCCTGGATTTTCTTGGACTAGTGTTAGAAGCTCGTTTAATGGAAGCTCATCAAGATCCATGTTCAATTTTTGAAAGACCTTCGAACGAGTAGAGATGATCTCTTCAGTTCCGTCTTCAGTCATTTGCAAAATCGCTTGCAATTCATGACTCGTTAACGGTTCAGAAAAAATGTTCCGTTCAACAAAAGGAATTTCGTGTTCTTGCAACCAAGCCCGAGCTTTTCTGCATGACGTACAACTTGGGGAAGTATAAAGTGTCAACAACGTAATCACTCCTTTATTTTGGGAAATGACGAAGTAGTTCGCCATTTCACTTTATTGTTTTATTATACAAGATTAATCAATAGAATACTACCTATTTTTTTTGAACACTCGGAAATAACGAACATAAAAATTATCTGCAAACGTTATTGTATCGGGTTTAATCAAAGGTTAAGAGTTTGTTAAGAACCAAAATTATTTTTTAATTTTTTTACAGATCCATAAATAACTTGTGTACTTAAATACATTTAGAAAGCGTTACCTTTATGCTCAGTCCAAAAAATTTGAAATAGTTCGTAACATTTCTCACGAGCTCATTTTATTCTAATTAGAATATGTGTTCTATAATAGTATGTTTTAAACCATTCTGTCAAACAAGTTGTCTAGGCCAACGAACGAAACTGCGCATCGTATAATTTTTGATATGCACCTTTATTTGCTAGCAATTCTTCATGGCTGCCTTGTTCGATGATCCCATTTGGACTAACCACGATGATTCGGTCTGCATGTTGGACCGTTGCCAAACGATGGGCAATGATCATCGTCGTTCTGCCTTTGGCTAAAGTATCAAGTGACTCTTGGATGACTTGCTCGGTTTCTGTATCGAGCGCTGAAGTTGCTTCGTCTAAAATCAAGATCGGTGGATTTTTTAAAAACATCCGTGCGATTGCCACTCGTTGCTTTTGCCCACCAGATAGTTTCACACCGCGTTCACCAATGATCGTATCTAAGCCTTGATCCATTTGTGCGATAACTTGCTCTAAATGCGCAAGGCGCACTGCTGTTAAGATCTCCGCTTCTGTTGCGTCTAATTTTCCATACGCGATATTCTCACGAATCGTTCCGGGAAATAAAAAGACATCTTGTTGGACTGTGCCGATATGTTGGCGTAACGAAGCCAATGTAAACGACTGGATATTTTGACCATCGATGGTGATCTGGCCAGTAGTCGCTTCGTAAAAGCGCGGCAATAGATTACATAATGTGGTTTTGCCTGATCCACTTTGTCCAACAAAGGCAACTGTTTCTCCTGCTTTGATTTCTAGTGAAAGATGACTCAATACTTGATGGGCATTTCCATAAGCAAATGGAACGTCATCATATACGATATCTCCGATAACGTGCGTTAAGTGTTTGGCATCCTGATGATCTTTGATTTCAATCGGACGATCGAGCTCTTCAGTGAAGCGTTTAAATCCGGCGATCCCTTTTGGATAACTTTCGATCATTGTATTGATTTTTTCGATTGGACGGACAAATACATTAGCTAGTAAGATAAAGCTGACAAATTGTCCAGTCAACAATTCCCCTTTGATTGTATAATAGGAACCAAAAAGTAAAGCAAACAAGTTGATCAAACGAATAAATAAGTAATTATACGATGAACTAACGGCCATGACTTGGTAAAATCGGATTTTCGCTTGACGATAGCGTTCGCTCAATCCTTGGAATCGTGTATTTTCAAAGCGTTCGTTGGCAAATGATTGCGTCACTCGAACACCGCTTACAGCCGCTTCTACTCCAGAATTAAATTCACCAATCGTATCATAGATATCGGTGTTGACTTGTGTCATTTTTTGATTGAAAAAATAGAGCGCAAAAATAATAAATGGAACTAAAATGATCGTCGCGATCGCAAGTGCGGCATGCATTTGATACATCAAGAAAAACGCACCAGTCATTGTCATAATCGTGATAAAGATGTCTTCAGGTCCATGATGGGCAACTTCTGATATTTCAAATAAATCCGTTGTCAAACGACTGATCAATTTTCCAGTTTTTTGATTGTCGTAATACGTAAACGACTGCATTTGTAAATGCGTAAACAACTCTTTTCGCATATCAGTTTCAATATTGACTCCAAGCTTATGGCCAAAATAGACGACGATGTATTGTAAAGCGGTATTGATCAAATAAAAGAGTAATAAGCCTAAACAGGCCAATAAAATATACCGAAAATTATTCATCGGCATGATCCGATCGATCACCACGTTTACCGCAACTGGAAACGTCAATTCCAGTAATCCTGCCAATACAGCACAGCCAAAATCCAATAGAAATAACTTACGATATGGTTTGTAATAATTAAAAAAACGTCTAAACACTAGTTTCCTCCTATAATGAAAACCGCAGCTAGATTCAGCTGCGGTCTATTTATTCTTCTCCGATACTTAAAATCAAGCGAATATCTTCTTCCGTCATTTGTTGAAGCTGCGTTTCATTTCCTTGGATGACTTTTTGGAAGAGTTCACGTTTTTCATTTTGTAACGTATTCATTCGTTCTTCGATCGTACCTTCTGCGATCATGCGCCATACTTCGACTACTTTTTCTTGTCCCATACGATGCGCGCGACCTGCTGCTTGTTCTTCAACTGCTGGATTCCACCATAGATCATATAAAATGACCGTATCCGCACCGGTCAAGTTCAGCCCGGTTCCACCAGCTTTTAATGAAATCAAGAAGACATCGCCTTCTCCTTCATTAAAGGAATCGACCATTTCGATCCGTTCTTTTGGTGGTGTACTTCCACGTAAATAAAAGTGAGACAACCCGATCTCATCTAAAGCTTGTTCGATCAACGTCAGCATACTCGTAAACTGTGAAAACAGCAATACCCGCCGATTGTTTTCTTTGGCTGCTAACAATAGATCTTTGACTTGCTCTAGTTTACCAGATCCACCAGTATAATCCTCAACAAATAGTCGTGGATCACAACAAATTTGACGCAAACGCGTTAACCCAGCTAAGATACTGATGCGATTTTTCTTAAAGGTCGCAGAATCCATCTGGTTGATCTCATCTTGCATTTGACGCAAGTAGGCCAAGTAGATGGTTTTTTGCTCATTGGTCAGCCCGCTATAGTAGTTGGTTTCGATTTTTTCTGGAAGATCTTTTAACACATTTGTTTTATCCCGACGTAAAATAAAAGGTTGGATCATTTGCGCGATTTCCGATGTCGCCAATTGACGATAGGTGCCACGATTTGGGAAAAATCCTGGCATGATCATTTGAAATAGTGACCATAGTTCATCTAAATTATTCTCGATTGGTGTCCCACTCAAGGCAAAGCGATGCGTTACCTTTAAAGATCGCAACGCTTGTGCTGTTTTGGTCCCACTATTTTTGACCATTTGCGCTTCGTCTAAAATCAAATAATCTAGAGCTGCCTCTTGATAGTGATCGATATCGCTACGCATACTTGCATATGACGTGATATAGATATCTGCTTTTTGTGCGAGTTGTTGCTCGCGTTCTTCTTTAGTTCCACTGACGACCATGACTGAAAGATCTGGCGCAAATTGTTTGATTTCTTGTGACCAGTTATACGTCAAACTGGCTGGAGCCACGATCAAGGTATGCAAGATGCCGTTTGTTTGTTTTTCAGATAGCAAATAACAAATCGTCTGCAACGTTTTTCCAAGTCCCATCTCATCAGCTAAGATCCCACCAAATTGATAGTGACTTAGCATCTTCAACCAACGAAAACCCGTTACTTGATAGTCGCGTAATGTCGCATTTAACCCTTCAGGTAGCGCGACTTCATAGGTTTCAGGATGCAATAAGTCTTGTGTCATTTGTTTAAAAGACGAACCATACTGGACTTTTTCTCCTAGTGTTTCTTCTAATAGCAATCCTTGATTTTTAGGAATTTTAACGACACCATCTTCTAATTTGAACCCTTGACGCAACTGTTGTAAGACTTGTGCCGTTTCTTCAAACGCTTCTGTTTCAAATGAGACGATCTGACCATTTTCTAAAGTATAAAATTGATCTTGTTGCAACAAACTTCTCAAGACCGCGTCGACTTCATGCTCGCCGATGCCACTGACATCAAATTTTACCGCTAACCAAGAAGACTCTTCATCGACCGAGATTTCTGGTGTCACGAAACGACCGTCTAAATACAATTCTCGTAGTTTTTTTCCCATACGAACATCACCCATCTCACGTAAGTACGGAATTTCTGAAGCAAAAAAGCGGAATAACGCTTCTTTTTGAGGGATCGGTTTTTCAAATCCTGTCTCAGTTGGTGTAAATCCTAAAGTCTTCATACGATCACGCGCTTGTTGTTCCCGCTTTAGATCACGTAAGACTTCTTTTGATCCATCAACTGCTGTATTTTCTGCTTCATCTGTTGAAAACAAACGATCCTCATACGTAAAATGGATCTTCGCGTCGATCATTTGTCTGCGTTTTTTCAATAAATACGTAATCCGTAACGGAAATTCAGCCACGATTTCATGGACCTCAGGAGCAATCGTTACCTCGGCAATCTCTTCTAATAAAGGTACGATCTGACGAAACATCTCCGATAGTTTTTCTTTGCTGTAGACGACTTTAGCATCGTCCAAACGTTTTCTTAACTGATCCATAGCTAAATAGACCGTTACCTGGCGCGGGGTCAATATGTACCACGTCCGTTCTTTGATAGCTAAGTTATAGTGTTGAAACAATTGGTCAAAACGATCGTGTAGCCCTAAAACGAACTGATCAGTTTCTTTAGTCACAAAAAAGGCTAACGGACGGCCACCAGTAACCAATTTAGGTACATACGTGGTCGCTTCTTTAGTTTGAAATAGACAAGTAATCGGTTCACAAATTTCAAGAACTGTGCGCAACTGTTCTACTGGTAATAAAAAGTATTTTTTATCTAGTTTTCCTTTGACTTGAATCCCCATCTGACCAAGCAACTGTTGCGTTTGTGTCAGCTCATTAAAATAAGCCAAGACCTTTCTTGTTGCTTCATCAAATACATGGTGTGCCAAGACAAAGGTGTGTTTTTTATTGGCAACATAGCTTTTTTCTTCCATAAAGACTTGTAAAAATTTAAATATATTTTTGACTACATACTGACGTTCATTCACTAGGCCGACTTTCAGACTGACACCTAAAACATCAAGCTCATCATGATACGGATTGGTCTCAAGCCCTTCAATCAACACTTCGATCGACAATTGTGGATGCGGTTGTGGAGCCTCGATTTGCAAACGGCTTAAGCCGTTTGTAAACATATCTGAAGTCGAAAATGTCACCGGAGCGGCATCTTTAGGCAACTGCCTAGTCTTACCTTCTTGTCGCAAATACAATTCCACAGCAACCGTATGTTTGCAATAATGGTGTTCTTCCCAATAAGGACATTGACAAAAGTCCTCTTCTTTTGCAGTCGCATCTAAATCGACTTGGTACAATTCACTACCAAGGACTTGAGCATGCCAAACTTGTTGCGCTGGATCAGGGGTCACAGAAAGGACACGATCATTTTCGAGGTATTTTCTGCCCTTGGCAATGATTCGTTCTGGAATACTCCACTTCATTCATACTACTCCTTTCGTCTACCATCTAAAAAAGATTCTCTTGATATTATACCATCTATTCCTAAAAGAAACAGAAAAAGCCCAGTGAAAAATCACTAGGCTTCCTCTTTTTTATTTTCTTGTGCTTCGATTTTGTATACAAAATTTGGATCAATTGCTTGATCAAGCCCGTCAAATGCTTGCTGGATACGGCGTTCGACTTCCATCAAACCTTGCTCATCTACTTTTTTGATATCACTCAAATCAATCGGCTCACCAAAACGAACCGTGACGCGTTTACGTAAAAATAACTCTTTAAACGTCAATGGTCCTTGATAAACACAAGGGACAACGCGTACTTTTGCCATTTTAGCAATCAAGGTCATTCCACCTTTTAATTCGGTAGAATGTCTTGTTCCACTAGGAAACATGATCAAACTTAAATCAGTATTTTTCAAAATTTTAACTGGTGTTTTGATCGCACTTGGTCCTGGTTTTTTACGATCGACTGGAAAAGCATTCGCATGACGTAGGATAAAGGCCAAAACAGGATTTTTGAACAATTCGACTTTTGCCATAAAGGCGAATTTTTTCGGACGTCCAGCCATCGCCAAATACAACGGATCCCACCATGTACGGTGCGGGGCAACTAAAATATAATTTTCTTCTTTTGGGAGCGCCTCTTTATTCTCATAATGAGCATTGCCATTGATGATAAAAAACACAAAGCGCACGACTCCACGCATAAATGTAAAAAACATGGGCATTTCCTTTCTCGTTTCTACAAATAGTATGCAAGAAATTCGACTACTTGACAAGTACTTTTACCGTTTCTTATTTAGAAAAAACACGTTATAATGACTAGCGTATACTAGAAAGGAGTCCATTCATGGTAGAACTTTATCCAAATGAGAGAATCGATCAATTATACGCTAATGATCGAAAAATCATCCAAAGCGATGAGGTCTTCTCGTTCTCACTTGATGCTGTCTTACTAGCCAATTTTCCACGGATCCCAAAACGAGGAAAAATCGTGGATCTTTGTGCCGGTAATGGAGCAGTCGGCTTATTTTTGAGTCAACGAACATCTGCTGAGATTATTCAGATCGAATTACAAGAGCGTCTAGCAGATATGGCGAAACGTAGCATTTTATTAAACGAATTAGAACAGCAAATGACTGTCCATACATTAGATTTAAAAGATAGTCTAACAGCTGTGCAACATGACTCAGTCGATCTTGTGGTCTGTAATCCACCTTATTTTGTCGATGCACCTGATCACAAAAAAAATCCTAATCCACATTTAGCAATTGCGCGTCACGAGATCACAACCACACTCGATCAAGTCATCAAAAGCAGTAGTCAACTCTTAAAAACAACTGGTCGACTCGCCCTCGTCCACCGTCCTGAACGTTTTTTGGCGATTTTAGAGACGATGACAAAATACAATATCATCCCTAAACGCTTGCAATTTGTCTATCCTAAAGCAGATAAAGATGCAAATATTCTATTGATCGAAGGGATTAAAGGCGGGAAAAAAGAAGGATTCATCGTCAGCCCCCCACTTTTTACACACGATCAAAATGGATCGTATAGTACTGAAATGCGCGCAATGCTTTATGGTGAGGATCAATGAGTATCCATTATTTCTACGTATTAGAATGCCAAGACCATAGCTTTTACGCAGGCTATACGATCGACCCAAAACGGCGCTTAACAGAACATAACGACGGTCGCGGTGCTAAATACACCCGACTGCCTTCAAGACGACCCCTTCAGATGATCCACTTAGAATCTTTTGATACCCGTTCACTTGCCATGAAAGCCGAAGCGGCCTTTAAAAAATTAAGCCGTAAGCAAAAAGAAAAGTATCTAAAAAACACTCCGACTCTGCCATTACCTTAGCCAGATCGGAGTGTTTACTTATTTTTCTAACCAAGCAATCTTTTGTTGGCCATAAATACTTTGATTAAAATTGAAAGCATACGAAAAGGCACAGGCGATAAAGAAAAATGGTAACGTCTCATATCCAAATACTTCTGCACCAATAAAAATAGGTGCTAAAATCGTATTCGTGGCACTACCAAAAACACTTGCATACCCTAACGCTGCGATGAGTAAAACTGGAAGTCCTAAAACTGAAGCCAATACAACACCTAATGTAGTTCCGATCGCAAACAGTGGTGTGACTTCCCCACCTTGAAATCCGGCACTCAACGTGATGACTGTCAGTAGTAGTTTCAGCAACCAATCATAGCGATAAATGGCTTCAGAACTAAATGTTCCTTCGATCAAATTCATCCCTAAACTAGCATAACGTCCATTGAAAAATAAAAGGATCAATAAGCCCACAAGCGCTCCGACGATCAAAATACGTAACATCGGACTTGGTATAACTCGCTGTGTCAGTTGCTTGCCTTTTTTTAATAAGTAAGCAAATAATGCACCACATAGTCCAAATAAAATCCCACAGATTACAAGCTTAACAAATACGATGGGTGTGATTGAAATATCCGGTACGATCTCAAAATGAAATTTTTCTAACCTGAGTAAGTGAGACAAGCTACTCGATATAAAAGACGCGACAAGTGTAGGAATCAAGACTTGATAACGCATTCGTCCCACGACTAAAACTTCTAATGCAAAAAAAGTCGCCGCGATCGGTGTCTGAAACAGTCCTGAAAATCCAGCAGCCATCCCGATGACCACAAATTCCCGATGATCGATACGTTTTGATAATGAACCAAACCACTGACCAATCGTTCCACCGATTTGGATCGCAACGCCTTCACGACCAGCACTTCCGCCAAAGAAATGCGTGATCCAAGTGCCGACTGTCACAAAAATCACCAAACGTTTCGGGATCTCAACGTCTTCGCCATGACCAGCTTTGAATACCAGATTCATTCCTTGCACACTTTCTTTTCCATAGCGCAAAAAGAAAAACATAAAGATCAAACCAGCAGGACCTAGTAATAAGAAAATCCACGGTCTCAATTCATGAGAAGTTGCGATCAGCCATAATAATACACGTCCAAATAAGACATCTAAGCCACTTACGATCACGCCGATAGCGATGCTAATAAACAGCAAGCTCGCCCAACGATCGATGCGGTCTTTTAATAATTCTTGCATCCTATTTCCTCCAACTTAAACGAAAAAAGCTGACTATGCCGCAAGCGGTACAGTCAGCTTTCGTATTATTTGCTTGCGCGTTTTACGTAAGTACCTTCTGCGGTATTGATTTCAAGTGCTTCGCCAGCTTCTACGAAATCTGGTACGTTGACAACTAAACCAGTTTCCATTGTAGCCGGTTTACCAGAACCCGTTACTGTTGCCCCTTTGATTGAAGGTTGTGTTTCAGCAACAGTCAATACGACAGTTGTTGGCAATTGGATCCCGATCACTTCATCACCAAAGAATTGGATTTTCACTTCCATGTTTTCTAAGATATATTTCATTTCGTTTTCCACAGTGTTTACTGGGATTTCGTATTGATCATATGTACCTAGATCCATGAAGAATGCTGTATCGTCCGTTGTGTATAAGTATTGTACAGTATTGGTATCGATGTGTGCTTTTTCAAATTTTTCTTCTGGACGGAATGTTGTATCGTAAGTCGCGCCAGAACGCACATCGCGTAATTTCATACGCATTACTGTATTTCCTTTACCTGGTTTGTGGTGACTTGCGTCTAATACTTTAATTAATTTACCGTCTTGAACAAATGTCATTCCAGCTTTTAAATCGCTTGCTGATATCATATGAACGTCTCCTTTGTGTTTAAATAGTCCTTAGTCATTGTACCAAAAAGTCCAGTATTGCGCTAGTTTCATTCGCTATTTTTCACAAAAGAGCCATAATCACACTTTTCTTAAAAGGCAACTAACAATGTATCGCTATGCTCATCTTCTAAGAATTTTTTCACCGCATCACTTGTTACAGCTTTTTTCAATGCTTTGATTTTTTCAGAATCTTGGTTGTCTTCACGAGCGACTAATTGGATCGAAAAACGACTATCTGGTGTTTTTTCTAAAAAGAGCGCATCACTTGGTTTTAACCCGATTTTAGCGATATATGTTGGATAGTTATAAACCATCGCGACATCTGGTTCGCTATACGCTTCAGCTAAATTCAACAGATCAACAGACATGAATTCAAAGTTTTTCGGATTTTCGACGATATCTTTGACAGTACCGTTAGCACCCACACCATCTTTTAACGTGATGATACCATAGTCATTTAAAATAGCTAAGGCACGTCCTTCATTTGACACATCACTTGGTAGTGCGATCTTACTATTTTCAGGTAATGCGTCGATCGAATCATACTCTTTTGAATAAAATCCTACTTTGGCATCGTAGATTGGTTGTAACGCTACTAAAGTCGCATTCTTTTCTTGATTATATTTTTCCATGAATGGTTTATGTTGTGCTAGACTTGCATCGGCTTCTTCACCCATAACCATATCATTATACGCGACATTATCATTTACTTGAACCAATTGGATATCCCAACCATCTTTTTTGGCTTCTTTTGCGGCTACTTTTACGATATCGGTCATTGGAGGCGCCTGTGCGGCTACTTTAATGACTTTATCTTCTTGTTTGCTATCGGTTTTCTCACTTGTCCCACAAGCACCTAATCCGATCATTGTTGCGAATGCTACTACACCTAATACCCATTTTTTCATGTTGCTTTCTTCCTACTTTCTTTTATCTATTTTTCTAGCTAGTGCGTTTCCACCTAGCTGAATTCCAAACACACAAACGATCATAAAGACGATCGCCACATACATGATGCCATATTCATAACGCTGATACCCATAACGGATCGCAAAATCACCGATCCCGCCACCTCCGACGATACCCATAACGGTAGAATAACTGACTAAACTGACTGTCGTTGTCGTAAAAGCTAATACAATCCCACTTCTTGCTTCGACAAGTAAAAAATGCCAAATCAATTGCCACTGGGTCACACCTAAAGAATCGGCCAACTGATGGGTCGCTTCAGGTAGATCCAATAATACTTGTTCAACTAAACGCGCAAAGATCGCAATTGCCACAATACTCAATGGCACAGCCGCTGGTATCGGACCAAATGCACGCCCTACAAGTACGCGAGTTACAGGAATCAATGTAACGACAAGTAATAAATACGGGAACGAACGAATCAATGTAATGATGAAATTTAAACTGTAATATAAAAAGGGATGATTGTGTTTTTGGGAGGGGTTGACTAAATAAAGAGAAACGCCTAAAGGCAATCCAATAACTAAGCAAAATACTAACGAAATGCTCATCATGATCGCAGTTTCTTTTAAGGAAACGACTAATTCAGGCCAATAAAACAAGACAGTATCAAAAGTATCCATTAGACAAACCTCGCTTTCACAGTCTCAAAGTAATTGAGTTCATTCTGATCAACGGTCTCTGGATGATTGAGGACTTCACCTAAATACTGACTATTTTCAAAAACAAGTACGCGGGTACAGAGTTGTTTGACAGTCTCAAGTTCATGACTGACAAATAAGATCGTGGGAGAAAATCGCTGATGGACTTTCTTTAACAACATAATGATTTCTTTTGTATTGGTTTCATCAAGTGCACTTGTTGCTTCGTCGCACAATAAGAACTTAGGTCGTCTTACTAATGCACGCGCAATCGCTACACGTTGTTTTTCACCACCAGATAGCGAAGCCGGATACATGTTTGCTTTATCCGCCAAGCCAACAAAATGCAGTAATTCTGCTACGAGCTCTGGATTTTTTTGCCGTTGGATTTTCAGCGGTAAGGCGATATTTTCAATTACAGTCAAATTATTCAATAAATCAAACTGTTGAAAGATCACGCCCATATTCGCTTTTTGCATCCGTAGCGCTTTTTTGGACAACTGTTGCATTTCTTGTCCGTCGATGCGAATACTACCAGTAGTTGGATGTTCTACACCGTTGATCAAACGAAGCAGGGTACTTTTTCCAGAACCACTTTTGCCAACGATCCCTACGATCTCATCATCTGAGATCGTTAAAGAGAGATTGGCTAAAGCTTGCGTCGTTTGATAAGTTTTACTGATATCGATCAATTCGATCATGTATATTCTCCTTTACGCAAACAATAACGATAAGCATTCTTCATTCGTCAAATGTAAAATATAATCAGACAATGTACACGTAGCTAACACGTCTGAGATCGCTTGATAACGAAACGGTTGTCCACGTAGTTTTTCTTCCAATTCAGACACTGGTAAACTCCCAAAGAAATCACCTAAAAAACGAATGTGCGCGATACGGCCTTCACTTGTCGCCACTTGAACTTCTACGATCCCAACTTTAGGAATACGTACACGATTTTTCAATTCAAATGCCGGTGACTTCCCGAAGATCCAATCGGTATTCGCATATTTACTGCGAAACAGTTTTTCGATCTCTTGCTCATCTTGTCTTGATAGATGCAATTCTTTATCTTTGATTTGTGAAAATGAATCGGCTTGATACAATTGTAAAAGTAACTGATCACGAAACGCTTCGGTCGTTGCAGTCTGATAATCTGAAGTAAGCAGCGGTTTAAGGTTCGTTACATTTTTACGAACCGACGGGGTGGCTTTTGAGGCGATTTTTTCTTTGTTTACGGTCAAAATCTGTTGCAAGACGTCTAGGTCAACATCATACATCAAGGTTCCATGAGAATATGTACGATCATGTTTGCTATACATCGCATTACCAGAAAATTTACGACCGTCATGATATAAATCATTGCGTCCACCAGCATAGACCTTTTTGGCACCCATGGCTTTCAAAGCTTCTAAAATCGGTGTCGTCACTCCTTCATAATCACCAAACGTCACGTCACCTTTTCGACTTACGAAACTAAAGCTCAGGTTCCCTAAATCATCATAAACAGCCCCACCACCAGAGATTCTTCGTGTCAGTGTAATATTTTGCTCACGCAAATATGTCAAATCGATTTCTTCATACACATTTTGGTTCCGCCCAATTATAACACAGGGTTCCTGTATATATAACAGAAGCAACGGTTCATCTAACGGTGCATGATCCATGACATATTCTTCAGTGGCTAAATTCCGACGAATATCACGACTAGGCATTATATAATAGCGCATAACTTCCTACTTTCTCGTTTGCCTCTTTTTGATTTGATGGACAATCCAGACAAACTGTACTTATTATTCATAAGAACTGTATCATCTTATCTTATAAAAAACAAGCGTTTCACACTAAAAAAAGCAACCACATCAATTCTGTGGTTGCTTTGATTTATAACAATTGACCGTAACTTGAAAAAGTCCCTAGCGCCAAGTAGCCCTTACTACCATCTGTACGAGCTTGCTCACCCCATAGATACCCTTCTTTGATATGGATATTTTGGATACGGACTAGAGCATCTTTAGGAAGTAGCGTAATCTCTTTAGAGGTGATGGTCGGAGCCGTTCGTAAATAAATCGGTGCTTGTAAGCGAAATGTTCGCATCTTAATTCCTTCTTTCTCATTTACTGGTGTTTTCGATGCATCTACCTTAGCTGAAGATGGAAACAATTGTTCAAACGTTACGTGATTTAAGCGATTAAGATCTAATGGTCCATTATAGCCTTTAAGGCGACCATTTGAGGTAAATTGATGTAAGTCGAATCGCGTTGTCGCTGTTGGCGTACTGCCTTCAAAAATACCTGTGTTACGACCATATGTCGGGATCCAAATCGCATCAAATGCTGTAGTGTCTAGATTTAATTGTGCATACAGATGATTGGCGATATACGCACCAACATATTTGGCACCACAATCTTTCAATGTTTGACGATAGATCTCGCATCCTCTACGCATATCTGACATCGACTGCTCTTCCACATCTAACCACCAAAATACAGGATCAAATGCTTTCGCACGTTCATAAAAAGCACGCGCCTCTTTTATCATTTGTGCTTCAGAATCTCCCCTCACCCAAGCATATACCGCACAAGGGATCTTGTATTGCTGAAATGCTCGCAAATGTTCTTTAAAGTAGTCGTCTTCTTTTGCAAATCCATACTGTACACGTATAATGACGCCCGTTACTTGTGGAGCAAGTAACGCCATATCGATTTGGTCGGGCCGTTGCCATTCACTAATGTCGATAATCATTGAATTCTCCTTTCAAAAAAATCCACGTGTACACGACACGTGGATCGATTGTTTAAAATAGCTCTGTTTCGATCGTTTCAACATATTTCGCTGACTCTGTTTTTTGATACAATAAGATGCCGTCTTTTGCAAAAACATTCAAACTTGCTAACTTGTCTGCAGCTGCTTTCACTTCTTGAGCACTAAGATTTTCAGAAGCGATAGTGGGACTAAATGAGTGTTTTTTACCTAATTCATTTGAGAACGTCACATGTAATTTTTTCATTTATTTATTCCTCCTATTGGTTAGTATCATTTAAGATTTGGTATTCCACAACTTGATAAGTGCCTTGCACGTCGGCTTTTTCTTTAGCTAATTCTCCTACCACTTCTGCTAACTTTAATAAGGAAGCATCTGATTGATCTGCACGAATATTGCTAAAATTTTGCTTGACTGTTTTTTGTGTGTCTTGATCGGTCATTTCAATACGTACCCCTGTTTTTTCTGTCACTTTCATATCTGTTCCTCCTTAGTAGTTGTTGTAAGTTGCGCGCCTTACACCCTTATAAACGAAATAACTTGCTAAAATGTCAAAAGAATTATCTAAATTCATTAAATTTTTTTCGTAATGTCTTACGGTAGTAAGCTCGAAGTTGTCTGGATAATGGCTGATCCTCTACTAATGCACGTAGTTTTTCTTGATCAGCTATACCCAATTGTTGGTAAAAGGCTTCGATCAATAGTTTGGTATCTTCATTGTTAGTGATTTCTGATTTTATTTGCATACTCCACTCTGCCGGATCGATCAACTCATGTCCTTCACGTTGCTCTTTGCGTCTTAAATCGACTAAAGCCCATTTTAATTTACGGTATAAATAAGCCAATGGATAACATGACTCAAATTCATCAAGCGTAACGGCAGTCGTACTTAGCTGAACCAAGCATATCCGTAATTCTTGAGCCCAGTCTTCATAAGAAGGATTAAAGAGTAAAATCCGACTGTCAGATAACACTTTATAGATCAAACGTTCATATTTTTCCAACACTATCTCGTCCATATTCTTTAGCATATCGGCACATCCTTATAAGATTTCCTCGAGGTAGTCTTAGTTTACAAAAATGGCTATTACGCGATTATGGACAAATCACGATATTTTAGATCAAATTTATCGTTACCGCTTCCATTTACAGAAAAAATATGCTAATAATATTAAATAACAGCAAAAATATAACATTTTAATGTGTCTGGAGGAATTTTAGTTATGTACGATCTTTATTCAAAAAATCAAAATCTAAGTTTTTCACTTTCATATGCTATCTTAAAAGAAACACACCCTTCACTTCAACTAACGGATACCCTTTTAACGCATTGTCTGTCATTACTCGAATTGACACCCTCACTTGATTTTCGCTCAGAGATCCTTGCACTTATCCCTTTTACAACTACCAAAGATCCTTGCACTTTCGTCTTTTTTAAAGAAAAAATCCAAGTTATCGATCAAACAGGTTTTGAGATCGTCAACGATTGGCTGCATTCTTTTAATCTAGATTATGATCATTACCGTGAACTTTACTTAAGTGCATATACGAAAAAAAATTACACGATCCCCGTCAGTAATGGTCGATTCAGTTTATTTCCACTTGAAAATATCCAACATCAAACGACGATCTGGTTAAATCCAGGACATATTGCTGAACTCAAAAAGCAACTCTATCACACACGGATCTGTTTAGATAATGGTCTTCAAGTTGACGTTACTAAACAAATTCCTTCATTAGAACAACAAATTACCCGCGCGATTCATTGCCATCTACTTTTTACACCGATCCAAAGTTTATCTAGCCATACGATTCCGCAACCAAACAATCTACTTGAATATTTAAATCTCCCTTCAACGACGATCACCAGAAAAATTAGCCGTACACTCCCTTTTACTCTAGATCCAAAAAAAGAAAATGCCTTTCGTCTAAGTTACTTTGGTATGACACAGGAATATCAACGTATTTTAGAGCAAAAATATCAAAAGTAAGTCTTTTTGTCGTTTTATTGTTAAATTGTGTCATATCTTACGGAAATGTTCGTTGCATTTTTGCTAGAAATGTTACAAATAAAAGTCAAATGGATTTTTTTTTAGCAAATTCCATAAATTCGGCTTATAATGAGTGAAGATTAAGAAATCTTAAAACTTATAAAGCTTGACTTAAGGAGTGATAAACCAGGTATGAAAAAACAATTGATTGCTACAATGGCTGCTACGACACTTGGCGGGATTACCATCGCATTAGAGAATCAAACTGTCCGCGCTGACGAAACAACTGATGCCAATCAGACAGCTACGACTCAAACCCTGACACATACGGTTCAAGTAGGTGATACACTAAGTGACCTTGCTCAAACCTATAGCACCACTGTCGCGTCACTAGTTGAACAAAATTCAATTCAAAATCAAAATTTAATTATTGTGGGCCAAAAGCTAGTAGTAGGTACTACGACACAAAAAACGATTGAAACGAGTACACCTACTGAGACCGCAAAAACAAAAATTTCTTATACTGTACAAGCCGGTGATACGGTTAGTGCTATCGCAGATCGTTTTAACGTTAGTGTCAATGAAATCGGTCAATGGAATAAATTGGCAAACGTTCATTTGATTTTTATTGGTCAAACATTAACGATCGAACAAAATGCAGAAACACCAGCTCCTGTGGAAACACCGGCTGTTGAAACACCTGTTGCGGAAACTCCGGCTCCTGTGGAAACTCCTGTTGCTGAAACTCCTGTTGCTGAAACTCCGGCTCCTGTTGAAACACCTACTGTGGAAACGCCAACTCCGGTTGAAACACCTGCTGTGGAAACTCCGGTTGTAGAAACGCCTGCTCCGGTGGAAACAACGACTGAAACTCCGGTTGTAGAAACACCAGCTCCTGTGGAAACAACGACTGAAACGCCCGTTGCTGAAACACCAGCTCCTGTAGAAACAACAACTGAAACGCCCGTTGTAGAAACACCAGCTCCTGTGGAAACAACGACTGAAACTCCTGTTGCGGAAACTCCGGCTCCTGTTGAAACTCCGGCTGTTGAAACACCTAAACAAGAAAATGTGGCAGTTAACGGAATTTATACTGTTCAATCAGGTGAAACAATTGGCACGATTGCAGATAAAAATGGTGTCTCTGTCGACGATATCGTTTCTTGGAACAATCTAAGTAACGTGAATATGATTTTCGTTGGACAAAAACTAACTGTGGTCGGTACAACTACGACAACTCCAAAAGAAGAAACTACTGTAGTCGTAACACCATCTACACCTAGTGAAGATAAACCCGTAGTAATCGATACAAATACGAATACAAGCACACCAACAAATACCGTTGTATCAAGTGATGCGACTCTAAATGCATTAAATGACCTTCGCGTATCAAAAGGGTTGAACCCCGTTGTTTGGGATGCTGATCTAGCAGCTACTGCGACTGCACGTGCATACACGATGGCAAATAACGGCTACAATATTCCAAACGACCACTGGCGTCGTGCGGACGAAGTCATTGCCTTTTACTTTGCACCAGGAATTCCTGTAATCAATGCCTGGTATTATGAAACAAATATGATCACAGCGAGCGGTACTGGTCACCGTGATTGGGAATTAAACCCTAATATCACACGTGTCGGGTTTGGTTATAGCGGTAATGCGATCGTAGGACATTCAAGATAAGCAAAAAAGAACAATCCCTTTATGAAAGGATTGTTCTTTTTTTATGGATTAAACTTCAGCTGAACCTTTTGAACGTTTGAACCAGATATATGATCCGCCCATCAAAGCAATCCCAACTACTAAGAAGACTAAGATCCCTGTGCCACCAGTAGACGGCAAGAATCCTTTTTTCACGTTTTTGATTGCATTGTAGTCTTCAAGTTCTGTGGTTTTTGCAAAAGTTGTTGTTTTCTTAGCTTGCATATCTTTAGCTGATCCACCATCAACGTCAAAGTCTAACACTTTCGCTTTTGGATTGACATATAAATCATGTGATTTGACCTGTTGGATTTGATACTCTTCATTTTTTAACCCTTCAACTGAAAATGTCGTACTTAAACGTTTATTTTTTCCGGTAATGTCTGTGTCTGTTACTGTAAAATCCATGATGTTTTTTGTGTCTGAGTTTGATCCGTTAATATTTCCCATCCAACAAATGTATAGGATTTAGTATTATTTTGATTTGAGAATTGTTCTGCCATTACAGTTTCATCTTGTTCAGTATTCGCTTCTGTTTCCTGCATTGTTTTTACTTTAGCGTAGTATGTTTGATCGTCTACTTTTTTTGTAATATAAAACCTACTGTTTGTAATAAATTGTTTATAATCGGTTGTTTCATTTGATGCATTTGAATCGATCACTTTAAAGTGAGATCCACCTGTGTAGACAGATTTTAAGTCAAAAGAAACAGGATCACCGTCTTTCGTTGTTCCGCTTACTTTTAATGGAATATCTTCATCAGGTGGTGTATTATCTTTCAAACTCGTAGTAAAAAGTACTGTAATCACTTTTCCTTCTAAAATCTCTGCTGGTGTTTTACTTTTGCGAAAAGTAATCGAACTATTAGATACTGTATATAGAGTAGATGAAACTTCACCATCTTTTGTATATAATTTGATGTTTTTATTCTCAAAATATTTCTTTGAATCAGCTGATTCAGTTGAATTAAAGCTAATTTTATAGTCATTTACTTCTGGATTTGTCAACGTTCCTCTTGGAATGGTTAAGTTAAATCCATAAGTAATCGTTTGATTATAGTCGACCGATTGACGTACGCCTTTGTTTCCTACATAATTTGGATCATCAATCGGATTTTTTGGATTACTTGGATATTTGGGATCTTTTGGATCAGTTGTTACCTTTGGATCTGTTGGTTCTGCGAAGATACTTCCTTTTTCCATTTTAGGATATAAATGGATATTCGTTAATAATTCACCGTCACTTGTATTATTCCCTTGATCATTACCTAAATATACAGGCATTGTTACGACCATCGGATACGCTTTATTTAGCGTATCTTGTCCTGACTCATTTTGAACAATCAGATAAGCTGTATATAGCTTTTTCTCACTATTAAAAATTGGTAGTTCTTTTGATACGGCTGGCGTGCTTTCTGTCGACGGATCAGTAGTTGTCAATGTTGTAATGTTATGATTCGTTAAAAAAGTAGCTGGATTATAGTAAAATTCTCGTTGAATACTCTTTGCAGTAATTTTATTCCCTGCTGTATCAGTTGCTTCGCCTTCCTTATAATATTCTGTGATATCATATATCGTGAAAGAAACATCTTTGACTTGATTTCCAGTGAAGTTCGCATCTTCTTCACCTGTATTTTGTTTATCTGGATAAGCCATATCACCAGGTTTATGTTCCGTACCTGAAAAAGATTCTACTTGATTGTATTGCAATGGATGAATATTTAAACTAACAACTAACACTTCCACTTTTTAATTTTTCCATTTCTGTTTCTTCTGCTTTTACAGACAATCCACTTAACAATAAGGGAATCACCATAAACGCGATTACTAAAATCCCCAAGATTCTCTTCTTCATTTTTCTTCCTCCACGTAACTTATTCTGTTTTGATTTGTTGTGGCGTATTCTAAGTTTGTGAAAATACAAGGTCACGACATGCTAGACAAAATACACTACAAATAAAGCTCAATAAAACGTTAAAATTTATATATGCTTGCCTTTGCATCTCTCCCTCTCCTCTTAATTAAATAACTATCGTGACTAACTTACAGTTATATTCAGAAAAACGTTATTTCGAAAATGATTATACGGATTTTTTTATATTGTACACAACTATTTAATTTTTATGCTCACTCTTTAATATCAAAAAAGAAAAATTTGATTTTTTCACGAACTATGGTAGCTATATAAAAGCTGCTTGCTTCAACGTTTCAATGAAAAATTAAATTAAATACATTAGTAATAAAAAAAATCATCAAAAATGATATCAAGTTTATCATTTTTGATGATTTATATTATTTTTTATAGTTTAATGAATTACGAACAACCTGAAAATTAAAAATTACAATACATTGTCTAACGAATGGCTCGTACGATCTTTGAGCCATATACTAAACTGTAAAAAATCACGCATCGTCAGATAATCACTGACGATATATTGATTGTCACTAGAAATGGTGTCAAAGGCTTGATTCGTCAAGACAATCGCTTGTTTATCTGATAAGATCTCTTCTGGTTTTTGAATCTCTACGATTTGAAAAGGCTCCGGATAAAAATTACGTAATGGTTCTAGATGTTCTAGTAAAAATGAGCGATGATTCTTCCCAAGAGAGGAATACACAAACACCGTAAACGCTTCTCGTTTTTCAAATGTAAAAATATTCTCAAAAATTAATAAGTACATCAAACTCGTACGGCGTCCAGTAAATGGTACATGGACTAAATGCGTCATACGATTGATAAATTCGGTCAGTATCTGTTCTCGTTTAGGATGCAGATAAATCATTTTACGCACAAAATAATCTTGACGCAGATCAACCAAGTCCACATCATAAGGAAACAATTCCCATTGAAAAGCAACTGCTAAAAGCAAATCGATCAATCGCTCGCGTTTTATCGGATCTAATGATTCATACAGTACTGTATGGATCGTATGGGCGATTCGGGCATGATATTTTTTATGTACTTCTTCTGTCGCCTTTTTTAACTGGACCAATGCGACAGTATGATCGATAGTTACCTCTTGTTTCCCTCCTTGATTTTTTTGGTATTGATAGATCAATGAAAAATAATAGATATTGGTATAAAAAATATGCACAAATGGATGATCCGCAAAAGAAAATCGTTCGAGTTCTGCTGCACTTTCGTTTTCTAAGAATGACTCTCCGCCGTAAGCAATAATTATCTGTCTTAATTCATTTTAATCCCAAAAGTAAGTGCTTGCAACATGCGTCGCAAACATGACCCATTCGATTTTATTATTGGCGTTTATCCAGTAACCTGAGGACACTTTGATTTGAATATTATATGGTACTAGTATTTTTTTTAATTGCTGGATCGTCCGACTGAAGGTTGCATCAGATAAAAGTAAATGTTGTTTATAAAAGTCTGCTCCTTCACCAGGATATAAAATCAAGAGCTTCAATAAAGACAGACGAGAGGAATCATTGACATATCGTTTGACGATTCGTACAAGTGAATGACTATTATAAAAACTTCCATTATAGTAAAACTCTTTGTACAATTCTTCAACTTCAGCTAACGTGCGCTTAAATGTAGATGGTGAGATCTCTAATTCTTCGCAAAGTCGCTTTTGATCCAACTGACCATGGTTGATATATAGATATTGCGCTAGTTGTAATTTTACGTCAATAAATGGTTCGATAAATTTCATCATCCTTACTTCCTCCTCTGAATGCTTTACTAAGATTCTAAAACACTGATTACTTAAATACAATAGTTTATGAATATGTGAATTCGCATAATTTCAGGTAAAACAAAGACCTTACATGCTCAACATGTAAGGTCTTTGTTATTTTTTATAAGTAATAATCAATTGATTTTCTTTGATTTCTAGAGTATATGGACTTTTCTTCCAATAATTTCGAATATTTTTTTGATGCAATGTCTTGATTCCTACTATTGAAACTTTCGATACATCGTTATGTTTCACAAGAAAAACAGTATAACGATCATGTGGGATTTGTTCAAAACAAACTTCACCCTTCTCATTAGTTTTTAATATAAAGGGTTCTTTATTTCGTTTTTGCTGTTTTTTTCCTTTACGGTCAAACAATGTAAGTTCAAGACCTTCAACTGGATTTTTGTCTTGATCGATTACTTTAAGTGCTAGATCCATTTTTCGTTTACGTAGCATAAAGAAATACCATGAACGATAAAGCAACCCGATTCCGATAAGAGTGACCACGATCGAACCGGCAATAATCAGCAGTTGTTTGATATTTTGATCTTGATTGCTTTTGGTAATCGATTCTTTTAATTTTTCTGTATATGGCACACGATGTCCCGTAACTAATAAGCGATCTGTATTGACCATATACGGCGTACAAGTGATCAACGTAACGATATCTCGGCCTGGTTCGATTTGAAGACTATCGGTCTCCTCTGGTTTGACGACTATGATCTTATCGACTTCATAGGCTAGTTTTTCATCTAAAACGGTCAATACAAACTGATCCCCGATCTTGACCTTTTCTAGATCGGTAAACAACTCACGATCTGGGATCCCACTGTGTGCAGCAATCATCGAATGTGTTCCCTCTCCACCAGTCGGATAAGAAGTACTTGGTACGACGGTTGCTCCGATCTGCAACAATTCAGCTGTCGTCGTATCAAATAATGGGATATTGACCTTGATACTTGGGATACTGATCGATCCAATCGAGTGCTTTTCATACAATTCTTTGATATCACTGGTCACGCCAACTGGTTCAAAATCCACGCCATTTGGGGCTAACCCTGTTTTTGCGATCTCGGCATTTTTTTTAGCAAATTCCGCTTGTTTCTGTTTGCTTTCGATTTCTGTCGTTTTTTGCAAATGCTCCATACGTTGTTCATCGATAAAATGATTTAACGCATTGATATAAAAAGGGTATAAGAAGAATAACGCGCCAGTAAAAAAGATTAATACAACGATCACACGTTGTATCAAGCGTTTAAAAGGTTTTACTTTCTTGTTTTTGGTCCAATGATTACGTGCGATGGTGATTCCTCCTTACTTTTTTTGCGTTGTTTCTCTTGTTGTTGTAACTCTTTTGTGGTTACAACCAATTGTTTGTCTTTTAATTTCTTAAGTCGGACTTTGATGACCGGCCACGTCACTGTTGATTCCTCGATACGTAAGCGATAATAATTTCCAGATACATGCTCAAAATACACTCGTCCCTTTTGATCACTTATGACAGTTTGTTGTTGACCATGTACAAGATAAGGTTTGCGTCCATTACGTTTCATCAAGGTCACTGCTTGATCTGCGACAGGACCTTTTTCATCTTCTAAGTAAAAGTCGATGACATACGATTTTTTCCCAGCTAAAATCAAGCGTACTTTCCGTCCGACATAATAACCAAATACTGCCAAGATCAGTACAACTACGCCGATCATCACATACAGACGATTTCGTTGGTAATTTTGTGTCTTTTTGATCGCTTGATCCGCTTGATCTGCAACATACGGCACGCGTTTGGCACGCACAAGTAAGCGATCGGTATTCACCATATAAGGCGTACATGTGACCAATGTGATCAAATCCTCATTTGGTTCGATCGTTAAATCATCCAGTTGATCCGGTTTTACGACTTTAAACTGATTGATTTTATACGCTAGTTTTTTATCTAAAATATGTAAGTAGACCATGTCTCCTTTTTTTAATGACGTCAAATCTGTAAATAGCGTCTTATCTGGAAGTCCTGTGTGACCAGTCAAAACAGAGTGTGTTCCCTTGCCACCAATAGGAAAAGACGAACCTTGTAAGACAGTCGCACCTTGTTGTAACAAGGCATCGGTCGTCGTATCAAATACCGGAAGACTGACTTCGATCGCTGGGATAAAGATAGCTCCGATATGATGTTCTTTGTAATAGCCTTCAGAAACGTTACCACTTGACTCATTCACATGATCAAATGGGTCTTCGACTTTACCGACTCCAGGTACACTTACCTTTGTTTTTAAGGCTTCATTGGCCTTTTCACGTTCTTTGGCTTCGGCTTTAATCTTTGTTTGGTTTTCTTTATTTGATTCGTCCAAATAATAAGCGATTCGTTTTTGATCAGCATAGTTATTGATCGCATCGACGACAAATGGGTACATAAAAATCAATGCCCCCATAAAAAACAAAACAGCCATCAGTAATTTCAACGAAACATTCATTTTTTCTTCTTTTGACCATCTATTCTTCAGGCTTTCCACACTCCTTTCATCTTAACTGATTATACTCGTGGATAGTAAAGAAAAAAGAGCAGAAATTTCTGCTCTTTTTAAATAAATTAAACTTCTGCTGAATCTTTAGAGCGACGGAACCATAAGTATGATCCACCCATCAATAATGTACCTACTGTTAAGAACAATGCGATCCCTGTACCACCAGTTGAAGGCAAGATTCCTTTTTTCACGTTTTTGATGATTTCAAAGTGACCTTTTTCAATTGTATTACCTGCTTTATCAGTTGGATCTGCTTTATTTAAACCAACAATTGTTACGTTTTCTAAAACAAGTGCATTAGGATTTACATAATCTTTATTTGCAGCTGTTTGGAATACAGCATAGCCGTTTCCATCTTTAAGCCCTTGAATCGTAAATTTTGATTGCTCATCTGTCAATTTGATAATAGTAGCTTCATCTTTGTTAGTTGACCAACCGTTGAAATTCGAACCATTTAATTTCGCGTATTCTGTTTTTCCATCAACTGTTTTTTGTAAGTAGAATGAACCACCTTTTACGTCTTCACCAGTATTTGAATCTACTACTTTAAAGTTATTCCCACCAGTATAAACTGATTTTAAAGGATATGTTTCAGTATTTTCTGCTGAATCTTTGGTAGTCACTGAACTGTCTAATTTAACCCCTGGAGTAGTTCCTTCTTCAAGAGTTGCTTCATACGTTACCGTAACTGTTTTCCCCTTAAGCACAGAATTTGTAATGGTGATCGTAAATGTTCCATCCGTATTTGGTGTTACTTCGTATCCTTGACCAGGTGTTAGGACAACAAGTTTACCTCCATCGTCTTTATAGCTAATCGCAACATGTTTTGTATTAACAGTCAATTCTTTAGCTGGTGTGTATGTCAATGTAAATGGTTTGTCCTTTGAAACATTAGATGGAACAGTTGCGTCATGACCAAAATAGATTGGCTCATTGTAATCTACTGATTGAATCACTTTTTCTGCTGTTACATCGCCAGGTTTAGTTGTATTATGTGGATCTTTTGGATCTGTTGGATCTGTTGGTGTTGGGTTTGTTGGATTAGACGGATCTACAGGGTTAGATGGCTCACCAACTGAACCTTTTTCTAACAATTTAGGATAAAGCTGGATTGTGTTCTCAGCATTTGTATCCCCAAAGTATTTTGCTTCATTATTTACTTTATATTGAGCAGGCATCGTCACGACCATTGGTGCAGCTACAACATTTTCTTCTTTTACACTGCCTACAAATTTAGTTTGCACGATCAAATATGCACCAAATAAATCCTTATCATGTGCCACTTTAATGTCTGGAACAGTCTCAAGTCCTTTATCGTCAGTAATTGCCTTACCAACAACTGGAGCCGTTTTTTGTAAATCTGCTGACATTTTTTGTAGTTCATCGGCTGTTTTAGCACCATTGTTATATGCTGTAGAAACATCGTAGATCGTAAATTCAACGCCTTCTACAGGAGTAGAGATCCCTTTGTTTGCTGTTTGTTCTGTACCTAAACCAGTATTTTGTGTACTTTCTGGTTTTTCAGTATATTTATATGCATTTAATGCGATCGAAACTGTTTTTCCTTGGAAATCTTTTAAACTATGATTTCCACCAACCGGTACAGTTGTTGTTGCTGCTGAAGATGTTGTTTCTTCTGCTTGTACGTCTAATGTTCCTGCCACTAATGGCAAGATCAACATTGCTGTTGTAATAATTCCAAATGCTTGTTTTTTCATGTTTCTTCCTCCAATTAAAACCCTATTGTTTTTGTTTGTTTTTTTTATGTTGTAAATAAATAAATCCCGTTGCCAGAAGGAGTATCCCTACTCCGATAAGTGAAACTTTTGTTTTGGTGCTCCCCGTATTTGGTAAGGTGTGCCAAGGACTCTCACTCGTTTCAGTTTCCACTGAAGGTGAAGTAGTCGTTGGCAATGTTTCGATTGGTTCTTTGATTTCCAAAGCCGGTTGAGTATTTTTTAGATAAAGCTGGACCGTTTGTAATTCCTGTCCAGTTCTTGGTTCATAAAACGGTAAAATCAACATCACAGGTGCAGTAGGTTCAGTTACTTGCTCACTTGTTTCTTCCACAAATAGATATGCAGCTTGTTTAACTATCGGCAAGGTGACTGAAGCGATCCCTAGATCATTGGTTTTGATCTGCGTCACGCTTTTCAAATCTAATGCTTGAATTTCTTGTTCATTCATTTTTGCAAATGATTTGATCCACGCCTTTGTATCAAAGTCAGACCGCTTCTGTGCATCTTGATAAATAGCTGTAGCATCATAGACAGTAAACGAATCGTTTGCCTCAGGTGTTCCAGTCATTGAAAATCCTAGCTGACCATCTTGTTCTTTAGCTTCTGGTTGACTTGTAAACAATTGCTTATGCACGTTCACAGTAACTTGATCATAGGTACTTGCCTGAACGGGCTGCGACATATATATAGTCAACATGAATAACGGTACAAGTAAACTGATATATCGTTTTTTCATCGCTTACGCCCCCTCACTTGCAAGCCTACATAAAGTAATGCGACCAGTAAGCCTAGACTAGCAAAAATCACTGCTAGACGATTTGTAAAGAAATGTCCGAAGCCACCCGTTTCAGGTAACTGTCCTTTTTTGATGTTCAAGACCGTAATTTTCAACTGATTCTTACTTTTGCCGTCAGTAGCTAATGTATACGTAAATGTTACTTGAGAATTTTTAGTAGTAACGGGATTACTAGATTGATCGATTTCTCTTATCTGACCATCTTTAGTGATCTCAAAATAGATCGTGTCTTTTAGAAGTTGATACGCCGTACTTGTTTGCGTTTGATTGAACTGATAGCGTCCTGGCATCAAGTTACTTAGATCCGTAACTGTCTCACCACCACTATCTTTTACTGTAACTGTATACTTGCCATCTAACGGCGTTTTTTTATCGTTATAATCGAACGTTTCAAAAACTAAATTAGTCGCAAGTAAAGTATTTTGGATCTTATCTAAAGGCTGTCCCTCTAGTTTTGCTTTAGCAGTACCATTTTCTTCCACGATTTCAATCGTCTTTTCAGCTAGTAGTTGATAACCAGCATTGGTTTTCGTTTCTTTTAATATATATTTTCCAACTGGATAACTACCAAATGAAATCTTTCCTTCTTTATCAGTCTCTTTGGTGATTGCAGTAATTCCGTTACCAGAAAGTGTAAAACTTACTCCAGCCATTGGTGTCTTTAGCTCGTTTACCTTAGTAAAAGCAATATCTGCTTTGAGTGCTGGATTTTCAAATGTTAGATTTTGTTTATCCGAAAGCCAATCTTTTGGTTGAATCACCGTTTGCTTTTCTGGCATAGCATAATTGCCTACCTTATTTTGCGTCACACGATAAGTGAATATATTTCCTGATATATCTCTAGCAGCAACTGTAGTAAAAGTTACCGTATTCGTACTATTAGAAGCAGTTTTCGTTTCAACAACTTCCCATGTACCATCAGCTTTCTTACGCTCTAGTACATACGTGGCACCATTGACAGCAGCCTTATTGCCATCCACGGAACTAGCCGTAATCGTTCGCGTTTGGTAACGCGCTGAAGGGACGATATAATCAGCTGCTACTGTATCCGCTGAATCTCGCAAAGTCGTTTGTCCGTTTGCTTGTTGGAAACGACCATCTTTAAACCCATCCTTAATCCTCAGTTTATACGTTAAGCGATATCCCATAAATTTATTTGGATCAGTTGAAGAAAGTGTCAAATTCGTTGCTGTGATTTTATTGTTCGCTAAACTAAAATTAGTACTATTTGCTCCTTCAGTCACTTTTAAATCAGAAGTTCTCGAAATAGTTTTTTGCGCAAAACTATTTGAGACATACTCGAAACTATCACTTATTGGATCTTCGAAACTACCATCATTCAAGGAATCATACGTATTTACTTTTTTGTTGATTTTAGCTAAAAGCGAAGAAATATTATTGTCATCCGATCGAAAAACGCCATCTTTTCCTAATAGCTTCATAAATGTATCAGAATTTTGATTGCCTATGTCAATGGCGAATCTAGAATAATCTGCATAAGGACTTCCTTTTAGTTTCGAATTGAGATAATTGATCGTCTCTTGAAGACCAGTATTCAAGTCGTATGTGTTGTATTTTTGAGTTACATTTCCATTACCGTTGTAATAGTAACTATCGCTTATTTTATAACTCTCAATATTCGTAGTAGAGTACTGATAATTACCAACTTTATAATTAGATTGTAGTTCCCTTGGACCAACTAATGTACGATTATTCTGATATGTTGTTGCTTTATAATTATTTGGATTCGGGAATTGTGTAGGGAAACCATCTGTCACAGTAATAATAATTTTCGTTGCATCTGTTCGTCCCTCTGATTTTAAAATTTCTAATCCTGCATCCACACCGATAAATGTTGGAGTCCCATCATTACCAGGTATTTTTTGTAAAATATTGGAATTCGTAATATCAGACTTTTTATTGGTAAAATATGAATTAGTAAACTTCGCAATATCTACAGTTGGTAATTCGTTTCTTGACTGAAATGATAAAATGGATAATCTATTATTTGAGTTGCTCTCATCTAGAAAAGAATTGGTAAAATTAGTAACCGAACTTATAATATTGTTCCATTTTGAAGTGTCCAACACACCGTTTGTACGTGCCATACTTCCTGATTTATCTAAAACTATCACTACATCCAATTTGGGCTTTGTCGTAAGTGTCTGTCCTAACATATCCAGTTGGACTGAAAACTCTCCATCATTTCCTGTAGGGGCGATTGTTTTCTTGAACAAAGTCTTCGTCCCATTTGCATTGGTTACTTCTTGATATCCAGTGTCAAAATCACTTCCATAGTTAGCATTCTTGATAGAATCTGAAAGTTTGGAACCAAGATATTTGTTTGTTCCATTTTTAGGATAAATCCCTTGATCGTCTTCAGTATAATAATCTGTATTTATATCGCTAGCACTTTGTGTCTCAGCGGCCATAAAAGTTCTAGCCGCCATCGCGGGTGTGCTTTCTTGTGTCGTACTTGTTGTCGACTCAGAAGCTGTTGTTGTTTTACTTGTTTCAGATGACTTCGTTGTGCTTGTACTACTTGTAGTCGTACTTGGCGTAGTTGTTTGACTATTTGGCGTACTTGATGTCGTAGCTGGATCACTAGTCGTGCTTGTAGTCGTACTTGATATTGCCGCTTGGCTACTTGTTGTACTTGATGTTGCCGTTGCAGTTGGGATCGTAATCGTATAGGGTCCTTGTTGTTTGACCTCTAAGATATTGTTCTTCACTGTAGCTAGCGTTTTTTCTGTTGTTTCTTCGTCTAATTGAATCTCGATTTTAAGTTGGTTGATCGATGTTGGTAAAGGTAGCGTCAATGTTTCATTGGTCGTCTGTTTAAATTGATCTTCGACATACCATTCTGTATTGTTGCTTGTGTCCTTTGTCCATCCTGATTTTTGTTCAAATGAAAGTACTTGATTATCCGCTGTCGTAAAACGGAATTTTACTTTGTCTTTCGTTGTTGCAGATTTCGTATCATAAGAAATCGATAAATTTAAATTTTGCTGATTAGATACTTCGTTAAGTGAATAAGCGACAGCTACTTTATCGGTTTGAAGCAATGATGTTTTTGTAGTGTCGGTCGTATTGGCCAAAACTTCATACGTTTGAAATAATGGAAATACGATACTATAAATCAAAAATACGATCCCCAATAATTGTTGTTTCTTTTTCATAGCGTCTCCTTTCACCTAAGAGTTAATAATAAAAGAGCAGCTGAATAATCGTGTCTGTTTCATTTCTCATATCTCGAGTGCTAGTATACCCAGGAAAATAGTCACTTGAAAAGTACATTGCCCACAACCTAATTATTCACAGTACAAAAAAGCAAATTATTTTGACATTTTGAAAAAATATGTTAGCGATGAAAAACATTGTTAAATAAAGGTTTTTAGATAAATAAATTTAAAAATAAAACGGTTTCTCTAAAAACTATCAAAATTTCAATCATCAAACGAAATTTTGATAGTTTTTAATCACATTGTTAGTTGTAATGTTTTCTCACATAAAAAAAACGCAAAAAAATGACGCTAACTTTAAAAAACTAGCGTCATTTTTGTACTTCTTTCTATTGATAGTCGAGTTTTGTGACCGTTCGTTCTTTCAACCATTTGGTAAAAGCCAAAAATTCATTTAATGTCAAAAAATCACTGATAATATATTGATTGTCAGCTGGAAATTTCTCAAAAACTTTATTCGTCAATAAAATAATATTTTCATCTTTATCTAAAATTTCGTTATCTTCTAACGCCCGTACGATAAATCCATCATCGAAAAATTTACGTAATGGTGTCATCTGATCGACTAAAAAACTTGTATGTTACGCTCCCAGTGTCGAATAAACGATCAAGTAAAAGTACTCTTGCTTTTCAAACACGAAAATATTTTCAGAAACTAAAAAATAAATAATACTAGTCGAACATTTAAATAAATCGACTTTAAGCAATGAAGCCATTCGTTCCAAGAAAGCTTCCACAACTGGTTTGCGATGCGGATGCGCATAGTACATTTTCCGCACAAAAAAGTCTTGTCTAAAATCGAGCATTTTCATTTCATAAGGAAATAGCTGAAAATGAAAGTTAGTCTTCATCAGCAATTCGATCAAAACGACTCGTCGATCTTCTGGTATTTGGTCGTAAAATACCGTATGGATGACATGTTCGAAACGTTCACGATTTTCTTGCTCATTTTGTTCATACACTCGGGTTAGATAATCCATCATTTTTTTAGGTGATATCTTCTCAACTTGATGCCCAGTTCCACGATACTGGCATTGAAATTGGCGAAGGAGCGCGAACAAATGGACATTTTCAAACAGTTCGTGTTCAAAAGGATAATTCGAAAACTTAAATCGTGAATAATCGATCATCCCAACTTTCTCTATCGTTTCCTCTCCACCCACGTGTCTGATCGCCTGATAGATATCTTCTTTGTTGATTTTAGGAGTACTTGCTAGATAAGCAAACAAAAAGACGATTTCTCGCTCATCATCTCCTTCGATCCAAAATCCTGATGAGATAATGATCGACATATGAAATGGTTTCAATTCTTTTTTTAATTGTGAAATCAATCGTGCAAACGTTGCATCTGATAATAATAGCGTGTCTTTATAATATTCTGCAGGGTTTCCGGGATAAAAGGCAAGTAATTTAAGAAGTGCTAATTTAGAAGATTAATTTAAGAAAACACGGATGATTTTGCTTAATGCATAGACATTAAAATACGTTCCATTATAGTAATAGTCCTGATAGAGTTCATTTACTTCTTCGGTATATCGTTTCAAGGTTGAATTAGATAATCCTAGTTCTTTCGTTAAAAAAGTCGTATCGACTTCTCCTCGGTTAATATAAAGATATTCTGCTAATTGGATCTTTTGTTCAATAAATGGTTCAATAAATTTCAGCATTCCGATTTCCTCCTGACTCTTTATTTTAAAACAACCATTATTTTATTACAAATGATTTACATTTCATTTTCTGAAATTTTCATTTACACTTCATAAATAAACCTTATTTTATTAGGAAAATGAATGTGAAAAAAACGAATTCATTCTTTACATTGTGATTAAAGAATAAATTCGTTTACTTATCTAAGCAGGATAACTTATTATTTTAGTTGTTCGATCTCGTAACCATTTACTAAAATGTAAGAACTCATTTAACGTTAGATAATCACTGATCATATACTGCTTATCAGCAAGATAATCAGCAAATACTTCATTGGTCAACAAGATGATATCATCATTTTTTGTTAAGATACTTGGGTCGGTCAATTCACGAATAACAAATGGCTCTTCAAAAAATTGACGTAATGGCGTAAGCTCTTCCATCAAGAAAGTCGTATGCTTTTCACTTAGCGTGGAGTATACATATAGATGGAAGTAGTGTTCTTGTTCAAACGTTAAAATATTCTCTGAAACTAAGAAATATACAATAGTGATCTCACGTTGGCCGATTTCGATACCTAATAAATGAGACATTTGTTTCATGAACGGTTCGATCAATGCCCGACAATGTGGATGTGCATCATACATTTTTCGGACAAAAAAGTCTTGTTTCAAATCAAAGATTCTCATTTTGTATGGAAATAATTTCAAGTGAAAACTCGTTTTAATAAATAATTGGACCAGTAATTCTCTTTTTTCATACGGAACGCTCTCATGGTACATCGTATGAACAACGTGTGAGAAGCGCTGGTGGTTTTCCAACTCATTCTCCTCGTATGCCGTACATAATAAACCCGTCACAACTTTTATACTAGGTGTATTGTCTACGTGTTCCTTACATTGAAACTGAAACTAGCGTAATAGCGAGAATAGATAAAGATGCTCAAAGAAATTTTCTTCAAACGGATAATTTGAAAACTTGTAAAACATCAAATCAAATCTAGCAAATTCATCTAGTTGCGCTTGTACACCAGAGCTGACTAAAATTTCTTTTACTTCAGTCATTGGTAACCCAAATGAACTCGCTAGATAAGCAAAGAGCATGATTTCTTGTTTTTCATTCTTCCCACGAATCCAATATCCATTCTCTTGGATGATCTTCATATTAAACTTTCTTAAATCGACTTTTATTTGGCCTATGATTCGCGCAAAAGTCGCGGGTGCAGCTAATATTTTTTTACGATAGTATTCACTAGACTCACCAGAAAATAACACTAATGCCTTTAGTAAAGCTAATTTCAGTGATTGCTTCACTGAAAAACGAATAATTTGATTTAAAGCATACACATTATAGTGTGTGCCACTGCACATAATACTCGGTATACATCTTTTCGATTTCTTCAACATACCGTTTCAAAGTCGAAGTAGATAACTTTAGATCACGTTGTAAAAATTCTTGATCAAGTTCTCCTTCGTGTACGTAAAAATATTCGGCGATTTGGATCTTTTTGGAAATGGATTGTTCAACAAATGGTAGCATATGAATCCCTCCTATAAACAAAAACAGAAACAGGTATTATGTAATATAGTTTATTTTATACTATTATGTGATCGTATAGTGCTTATTTATTTTAAAAATAAAGCCCGTTTTTTAGGCTCTATAATTTAATGGACTGATGAATTGAATTCAATTCATCAGTCCATTTGTCATTTTAGGTATTAAAAAACATACTCGCTTCCTGTATGATTAAATCACCACAAAATAAACAAACGAAAGGAGT
>NZ_JBSMXK010000017.1:0-58708 GCF_053761865.1 Enterococcus bulliens | reverse complement strand
GTTGCGTATCATGATTCGTCACGGTAGTGCATTGCTTTTAAACTAAAAAAGATCAAGAGGAAATAATCCTCTTGATCTCCAATAATTCTAAGATTTCTCTTCACCAACATCATTTGACAAAGAGCCGTTTTTTTATGTTTATAATAAATCGCGTTTACGATACCATTCATCTGGTGTCCAGATCCATTCAAAGCCATCTTTTGCTAACAGATCATAGGCAGCTTGTGGTCCCATTGTTCCAGCAGCATAGTTAGGAAAATCTGGTGTTTCATTATCCCAAGCATGACGAATCACATCTACGATCCGCCAAGATTGCGCCACTTCATCCCAGTGTGTGAAGTTTGTTCCATCGCCTTCAAAAGCGTCTAGTAACAATTTTTCGTACGCTTCTGGTGTATTGCCAATGATTTCAGCACTGTTACGATAGTCTAATTTCACAGGCGTCATGTCAAAACTATTGCCGACTTCTTTACCATTTAAGGATAAAGAAAATCCTTCTGTTGGTTGGATATAGATCGTCAAGACATTTGGAGCTAGTGTTTCTTGTTCTGAAGGTTCAGTGATCGATGTTTTAAATACATTGACTGGTGTTGGTTTAAAGACGATATTGATGCGTGTTCCTTTTTCAGTCAATCGTTTTCCAGTACGTACGTAAAACGGTACACCTGACCAACGGAAATTATCTAACTGGAATTTTCCAGCAACAAACGTTTCAGTTGCTGAGTTTGGATCCACATTTTCTTCTTCGCGATAACCTGTAAATTGTTTGTCTTCCAAATGCCCTGCATCATATTGGCCGCGGACAAAGTTTTCTTTGACTTCTTCTGGTGTATAAATACGAACAGAATCAAGTGCTTTGATTTTTTCTTGACGAATCCCGCGCTCACTAAACTCGATTGGTGGTTCCATCGCAAGCAAAGCTAAGACTTGTAGGATGTGGTTTTGGACCATATCCTTTAATGCACCGCTCTTGTCATAGTAGCCACCGCGTTCTTCAACACCTAGATTTTCTGAAATATTAATTTGGATATTGTCGATGTAACGATTGTTCCACATTGATTCGAAAATATTGTTTGCAAAACGAATCGCAGAGATATTTTGAATCATTTCTTTACCTAAGTAGTGATCGATACGATAAATCTCTTTTTCACTAAATACCGTACTAATCTCTTCGTTTAATTCTTTTGCCGATTCGTAATCTGTTCCAAACGGTTTTTCAATGATCACACGGTGATAACCTTTAGTGTCTAGCATACCTTGTGATTTTAAATGTTGGACGATCGTGCCAAAGAAGTTTGGCGACATTGCAAGATAGAAGAGGCGATTGCCGTTTAGTGCGTATTCTTGATCCAAACGATCTGCAAGATCTTTTAACTGGTCGTAATGTTCGGTATCGGTCACATCATGTGATTGATAGTAAAAATGATCAGCAAACGTTTTGGCTTGCTCTTTGGATTCAGCTAAGTCTTTGATGGTTTCTTGCACGACTTCACGATATTTCTCATTGCTCCAAGGACGTCTAGCCGTTCCAATAACAGCAAAACTTTCTTGTAACTCACCTTTCAAATAAAGACGGAAAAGGGATGGATACAGTTTACGTTGCGCCAAGTCACCAGTTCCACCAAAAATTGTAATTAAGACATTCTTTTCTTTCACTATTGGTCACATCCTTCTAATTGATCTACAAAAATTGTAGAAGCTGCTTTGAAACTGACAGCAAGTTTTTTTGTTTCATTTTCGATCGTAATCGGTCCTTCATAATCGGCAATATCGCAAATGATATAGTCTTCATGAATTTTTAGGTCAAGAGAAACGAGATAATCTAATAATTCTTTTTCGTCCAATACTCTTGCAATACGAACTTTAGTGCCGATTGGATATGAGCTTAGTGTAGCACGTTTTTGCTCACGGATCGGTTCATAAGCCTTAGGGATCATGCCTCCATGTGGACAATAGGTGGGGTGAGCGAGATATTCTTCTAAGCGTTGTGCTAGTTTTTCAGAAGTTACGTGCTCCAACACCTCCGCATCATCGTGGACTTCATTCCATGAATAGTGAAGATGTTCCACCAAAAAGACTTCCCATAATCGATGGCGTCTGATCAATGAACTCGCATTAACTAATCCGGCTTGGGTCAATTGAACGCCTTGATAGGGCGTATGATCGACTAATCCTTCTTTTACTAATTTGGTGATCATTTCGCTCACAGAAGCCGCAGAGATATTTAATCCGGAAACGATTTGTTTATTGGATATTTTTTCTCCATCGCCACCTAATTCTAATATCAGCTTTAAATAATCTTCGCGATTTGGTGTCATATCATTCATCCCTTCTGTATGTTCTAAATTTTAACAAAAAATAGAAAATATTACTATGTAAAGGGTATGAAAAAAGCAAAAACATCACAGATGTTTTTGCTTTTTTGATTTATGCCCATTCACCATTACGGAAAATCGGAACACGAGTCCCATCTTCACGGATACCATCGATCGACATCTCACCAGAACCGACCATAAAATCGACATGAGTTTGGCTACGATTCAATCCAGCTTGTGCCAACTCTTCTTCAGTCATTTCTGTACCACCATTTAAACTAAAGGCATAGGCAGAACCTAATGCAAGATGGTTCGATGCATTTTCATCAAATAGTGTATTAAAGAAAATGATACCAGAACTAGAAATCGGAGAATGATGTGGAACAAGTGCTACTTCACCTAAACTTTTTGCACCTTCATCGATATCCAGTAAGCTTTTTAAAACATCTTGGCCTTTTTCTGCTGAAAAGTCGACAACTTTTCCATTTTCGAAAGTGAATTTCATTCCAGAAATGATCGTACCTGCATAGCTTAATGGTTTTGTACTTGAGATATAACCATTGATACGACGCGCATCAGGAGCTGTGAAGACTTCTTCAGTTGGCATATTGGCCATAAATTCCTCACCACGGCTATTCAAGCTTCCAGCACCTTCCCAGTTATGGTTTTTAGGAAGACCGATCGTTAAGTCTGTTCCAGGGGCAGTATAGTGAAGCGCATCGAATTGTTCTTCATTTAAGTACTCTGCTTTAGTACGTAATGTTTTATCGTGTGTTTGCCATGCTTTGATTGGATCTTCTTCGTAGATACGAGTCGTTTTAAAAATTTGATCCCAAAGCGCTTCAGTAGCTTCGGTTTCTGATTTATCTGGGAATACTTGTTTTGCCCATGCAGGACTAGCCGCAGCGACGACGGTCCAGCTGATTTTATTGGCTTGGCTTGCTTTTCTCAAATTGATCATTGCTTTTCCTACAGCAGCTTGATAAGAAGCGATACGTGTGGCATCGACTCCGGCTAATGCGCTAGGGTCTGCAGAAACCACACTGATCCGGCTTGCGCCTTTTGCAACCCAATCGTCTGCTTGGTCGATTTTATATTGAGGGACTTCTGTCAAGCGTTCTGTTTGTGCATGAGTTAAAAATTCACGTTGGATCGTATCATCACTCCATTGAACGACCACTTCAGCAGCTCCTAAAGCATATGCAGAAGCAGTAATCAAACGGGCTAAAGGTGCTTGTTCTACGCTGATGTTGAGAACAATTGTTTGGCCTTCTTGGACGTTGACCCCAACTTTTGTAATCAACTCTGCATATTTGTTTAAATTTTTATTAAAATTTTCTAAAGACATAAAAACCTCGCTCCTTTTTTATATTATAATTTGTTGTATAACTCCCTATATAATAACATTGCCTAAAAATACTGACAATTATAATCCATCGGAGATAGGTTCTCAAAAATATCTTTTCGATTATTCTTTTGGATAATCGAGACTGAAACTTTGCTTTATGTTCTAAGAGTGTTAGAATGAATATAGTAAGGGCGGAAACGAAGTATTGTAATTGTAAGGAGATGTAGAAATGGCTAGAAAAAAGACGATTACGCGCGAACAAATCTTGAAAGCTGCTCATGAAGTAGTTGCAAGCGAAGGATTCTCGAAATTTACAGCTAGAAACATTGCTACAAAGATGAAATGCTCAACACAGCCTATTTATTTGGAGTTTAAAAACATGGACGATCTGAAGCAAACATTGATTCAGGATATTTTTGATTATCTATCGACTGAAGTGTTTACTCGTGAAGTAACTGGGAACAAATTAGTAGATTTTGGTTTAAATTATATCGACTTCGCAACCTCAGAGAAGCGTTTGTATCGAGCATTGTATTTAGAAGATTCAGGAAATGGCGAATTAATGCAAGAAACTTCTTTTGAATGGTTTAAAAAAGTTTCGTCGACTGACCCAGAGTATTCAACGTTACCGGATGAACAATTTCAATCGGTATACATGGGATTTTGGATTATGACGACAGGTTTAGCTTCTTTAATGTCAGCAGGTATTATCAACCCAACTCGCGACCGTACAATCGAGATTTTGGAAGATACGCTGACTACAATCGTGCATGATAATGTATCGATCGTAGTTGATGTTAACCATAGCAAAGAGATTTTGTAGGACCGTTTCAGTGTTTTTAGAAGTGTAAGGGACTAAAATGAGAAAAACAACATCAAAGAAAAAGGTATTCTAGCACGCGCATATGGGCTCTAGAATACCTTTTTTGTCTTATTTATTTGAAGCGTTGATCAATTGTTTGGCAAAATATTCCAATTTTTGAATGTCTTCTTCTTCAGCAGCAAGGTCGACTTTAACACTGTCTGCTCCTTTTTTTGCACCGATTTTTGTAAAGGCTTGTTCAAAATCATCAACAGCTTTACAAAAGAAATCATAAAATGTATCCCCAGAGCCGCAGACACCAAAAATTTTCCCACTTAAATCGAGTTCTTCTAGATCATCGTAAAAATCCATGATCTCATCTGGTAAATCACCATCACCATATGTATAAGAAGCCACGATACAAATATCGGCGTCGCTAAATTCAGCAGCATCGACTTGGGTACATTCATTGATTTCAACTTCAATACCAGCATCTTCCATTGTTTCAGCAACGATATCTGCGATTTCTTCTGTATTTCCAGTCAAACTTGCATAGACAATTTTTGCTAGAGTCATTGTTTATCCCACCATCTTTGTTATTTCTGTAGCTGTTTCTAGTATAGCAAAAGAAAGAATGATTGAAAATAGCGAACAAAACCATGAGAGAATTTGGAAAAATGAATTCGCCTATGTTAAAATGAGTAGTATTTAAATGAAGGAGACGAAAAATTTATGATTACTTTAAAATCACAACGTGAAATTGACCAAATGGCCGAATCTGGAGCCATTTTAGCAGATGTACATAAACAATTACGCACATTTATCAAACCTGGGATCACAAGCTGGGATATCGAGGTATTTGTAAAAGAGTATATTGAAAGCCGCGGTGCGATCGCAGCACAGATCGGTTATGAAGGATATGAATTTGCAACTTGCTGTAGTATTAATGACGAGATCTGTCATGGTTTTCCACGTAAAAAAGTCCTAAAAGACGGCGATTTGATCAAAGTCGATATGTGTGTCGATTATAAAGGCGCAATCTCAGATTCTTGCTGGGCATATGCAGTGGGCACACCTTCACCTGAAGTTGAAAAATTGATGGAAGTGACGAAAAAAGCACTTTATCTAGGGATCGAACAAGCTGTGGTCGGCAATCGCATTGGAGATATCGGTCATGCGATCCAAACGTATGTTGAAGGAGAAGGCTATGGCTTAGTTCGCGATTTTATCGGTCATGGTATCGGTCCTACGATTCATGAAGAACCCATGGTGCCACATTATGGACAAGCCGGTAAAGGACTACGCTTAAGAGAAGGTATGGTCATTACAATCGAACCAATGGTCAATATTGGCGATTGGCGCATGAAAATGGACCCAAATGGTTGGACGGCTTATAGTAAAGATAATTCACTAAGCTGTCAGTATGAACATAGCTTAGCCATTACCAAGGAAGGTCCACGTCTACTGACTTCACAAGGAGAAGAAGGCACATATTAATGCCTAAGAGGTAGCTGAAATGACACGTGTAAAAAAGATTCTCCGAAATGAGAAGTTGACCCATTTTCTAGATATTTTAAAAACACGCTTAACGGATGCAGAAATCGGAAATAGTGCAGTAGTCGTCACGTATTATTTGCTACTTTCGATTTTTCCTTTATTGATTGCGATCGGTAACGTGTTGCCCTTATTGCAAATCGATCCAAATAAAATTTTACCGTATATGCAAGAGTTGATTCCAGAACAGATTTATCAGTTTTTAGGGCCAGTGATCAAAGAATTGCTGACTCAAGGATCTGGGAAATTACTTTCCATTTCCGCTCTAGGAGCATTGTGGTCGGCTAGTAAAAGTATCAATGCCTTACAGACCGCGATGAATAAAGCTTATGGTGTTGAAGAGCGCGCGAATTTTTTTGTGGTGCGTGCTGTATCGTTAGTCGTTATTATCTTTTTTATGATTTCGATTGTCGGCGTCTTTATCGTATTTGGAGTTGGAAAACTAATTTTAGACGTTTTACAGCCGATACTGCAATTTCCAAATGAATGGGTCAGTATCTTCCAGACGATTCGTTGGCCATTGACGATGATCGTATTGATCGCAATGATGACGATGATTTATTGGTTAGTGCCAAACGGACGTGTCAAATTACGCTCAGCTTTACCTGGAGCTGTTTTGACATCGATCGGTTGGATCGTATTATCCCAAGTGTTTGGGATCTATGCGACCTATTTTGCGCGACGCGTGAGTGGGTACCAAATCATTGGAAGTTTTATCGTATTGATGATTTGGTTGAATTTTATTTCAATGATTATCATTTTAGGTGGGATTTTAAACGCAGTGATCGAAGAAATGGTCAGTGGGCGCGAAGTGCAACAAGGAAAAGACCGCATCAATCGCTTGTCGCGTAAGATCAAGCGTAAAGTCAAAAAAGAAAGTGAGTCTGACTGATGGAATTTACATTTAAATTGATCACCCAATTGTTTTTGACCATGATGTGTGCTGCAGTCATTACACCGATCGTTAAGTTATTAGCTTTTCAAATCGGGGCTGTCGATATGCCAAATGCCAGACGGATCAATACCAAACCGATGCCTACTGCAGGCGGATTGGCGATTTTTATTACATTTACGCTATCTACGATCTGGGAATTTCGTTCCAATCTGTTGGACACTAGTGTCGTTCCAATCTTACTGGGAGCTTTGATCGTCGTCATTACCGGTTTGATTGATGATATCCGTGAGTTGAAGCCGCTCCCTAAATTGATTGGATTGATTCTAGCAGGACTTGAAATCTACTATGTAGCAGGTATTCGCATCAATACGATCTCGATTCCATTTATTGGCATGTTTGATCTGCATTGGCTAAGCTTACCTGTAACTTTACTATGGATATTAGCGATCACCAATGCGGTCAACTTGATCGATGGATTAGATGGCTTAGCAACAGGGGTTTCGATGATCGCATTAATTACGATCGGACTAGTAAGTTATTTTTATTTACCAGATAATGGTGTCTTTATTTCGATTATGATTTTCACACTTGTGGCATCGATGATGGGATTTTTCCCGTACAATTTCAATCCGGCTTCCATTTATCTAGGAGATACGGGAGCATTGATGTTGGGCTTTTTTATCGCTGTATTTTCGTTACAAGGGCTAAAAAATGTCACGTTTATCTCTGTACTGACGCCGATGTTTATTTTGGGAGTCCCGATTACCGATACGATCTATGCGATTATTCGCCGTTTGTTTAATAAACAAAAGATCTCTTCACCTGATCGTATGCATCTGCATCATCGTTTGATCTCACTAGGATTTAGTCATCGTGGAGCGGTGATGACAATTTATGCATTAGCGATGATTTTTTCATTTATTGCGTTGTTAATGAATTATGCCAGCACGATGGCGATCATTTTACTGGTGATCATGACCACATTAGGATTAGAATTATTTATTGAACTGATTGGATTAGTTGGTGAAAATCGTCAACCATTGATGCATTTCTTCCAATTTTTTGGAAATCAACAATTTCGTCATGAACGTTTGGCGAAGTGGTCAAAACGATTTAAAAAGAATCAAAAATAAGTTGGATTGGTAGCCATGCCAAACCGCTTATTTTTTTGTCTTCTTGACTTCAATTTCAAACTTCACTATACTCAAAAGAGTAATGAAAGGCTTTACATTTAGGAGGAAGCAAGATGGTTCAAGTAGAGATTCGTCAGACAGAAACATTAGGTACGGTTTATGTATTGCAAAACGAAACGCAAGCAGTAAGTTTAAGTCCCTTCGGAGCGCGTTTACTTGGATGGGAAATCAACATAGCAGATACAAAAAGAGATATCGTGGTCGGCTTTGATTCACTTTCACAGCATAAAGAACATCGTTACTTTGGGGCAACGATCGGACCTGTGGCAGGGCGGATCATCGATGGGAATTTTACACTAGAAGATCGTGTCTATCAATTAGAAACAACGGAAAATGGGCATACCTTGCACAGTGGGGCTTTAGGACTTGATCAAGTGATGTTTGAGGCAAGTACAAATGAAACGCAAGGAGAAGCTAGTGTATGCTTTGTGACTACATTTAAAGATCCTGATAACCGATTCCCAGGAAAGATTTTGGTAAAAGTGACCTATACGTTAACGAAAGCCAATCAACTTACGATCACATATGATGCGACAACAGATACACCGACTTTATTCAATCCAACTAATCATGGGTACTTTAACTTAACAGGAGATGCTGGTCAGGCGATTAATGCGCATTATTTGCAGATAAACGCACATCATGTTGCAGCCAAAAAAGCCGATGTAACGACAACGGGTGAACGATTAGTAGTCGCCGAAACGCCTTATGATTTTGAACAGATGAAGCGGATCGGTGAAGTGGCTTTAGATGATCCATTTATTTTGGATCATGAAGAAGCAGTCGATTTGGTGTTGACTAGCCCAGATGAACAAGTCGTCTTGACTGTAAATACTGATGCACCAGCCGTGATTTTATACACTACTGGTAGTCATGAAGAAGGTCAGATGATGAAGCAAAATCAAACAATGGCCAATCGTGGTTCGATTGCCATCGAAACACAAGGGATTCCAGGAAGTGAACGTTATGAACAGTTTCCATCGATTGTTTTAACCCCCGAAACACCATTTCATTCTCAAACCACTTACGAATTAATTGGAAAGGAGTAGTTGTCTTTTGACAGCTACTTTTTTTGACAAAAAAATAAAAAGCGAGTAAGCTAGGATACATAAAGATTACTTTTGTAAACGAAAGAAGTGAAACGATGGCGACACAAAAAGAAAACCAAGTAATCAGCGAAGCAGAATGGCAAGTCATGCGCGTAATCTGGACAAAACGTGAGACAACCGCTAAAGAAATCTATGAAGCTATCCATGAACCACTAGATTGGAAATTGGCTACTGTTAAAACCCTTTTAGGGCGACTGGTGACAAAAGAATGGATCGAGACGACAAAAGAAGGCAAACGGTTCATTTACAGTCCTTTAATTTCCCAAGAAAGTGCGATGGAACGGTTGACTGAGGACTTTTTAGCACGGATATGTGCAAAAAATGTGGGTCAGACCTTAGCCAATATGATCCAAAATACACCACTAAGTCAGACCGATCTAGCATTATTAAAAACAGTATTAGCAAATAAACAAGCAACTGAGATTACTTGTAGTTGTTTACCTGGTCAATGCAATTGTCATCATTAGAAAGGGTGAGGAATATGATGAAACAAGAACTACACGTTACGGGAATGAGTTGTCAAAATTGTGTCAAACATGTTGAACAAGCGATCCAGTCTCTACCTGGAATCAAGAAAGCGACAGTCGATTTGAAAAAAGAGCAAGCACGTGTGACGTATGATGACACACAGCTATCAAATGAGGCGATCAAAGATCAAATCAATGAGCAGACACATTATCATGCCACGATTCTCAAAACAAAGCGTTCTCTTTTTTGAGAAGGCTTTTTTTGTGTTTTCAAGCTATGCTATAATAAGCAAAATAGGTGAAAAAGGAGTCCATAAATATGACATTTAAAAAATTAGAAGTTCCTACTTCTTCCATTACTGAAGTAAAAAAATCACCGATGGATGTCTTCCAACAAGCACGTAAAGAAAAAACGGGTGTCTATATTTTTAATCGTGAAAAGATTGCTGGAGTTATGCTAACACAAGAACTCTATGAATCTTTAGTCAAAGAACTAGATGAGTTACGTGCAAATGAGGTTCAAGTAGAGACAAAAAAACCTGATCCGGAAGTTTCAAGTCACATTCGTGCAAATGAATTACTGGATTTAGTTAAAACGAAGATCGTACCGAATACGACGATTGCCGTTAAAAAATTGGATGAACAATTGACAGATTTTGGATTTATCTCAAAACGAGATGCTTTCCAAGGAATCAATGAGTTGTTAGAAGAGTTACAAAAAACAGGAAAATTGACCTATGTACTCTCACAAGCCCATGCAACGCCATTTGCGATCGAGCTGATCGGAGAAGAAGATTACCAATCTGCGTTCGTAAAAAAGATAATCATTAGAAAAATTTTAATAAAAGAATGATTTTCGGCTGTTTCTGTTGCAAAAATCTGCTACTATATGAAAAAAGGAGTGAAGTTTGTGTCAAATTTAAGTCAACGTTTTAACCCCGAGTTAGAAAAAATTACAGTTTCCTTGATCCGCCAGTTTGATGAGCGTGTATCCAACATTCCCAATATGCTCAAATTAACTTTAGGAGAGCCAGACTTTGATACACCAGAGCATGTCAAACAAGCTGGTATCAAAGCGATCGAAGATAATTTTAGTCATTATTCTGGAATGGCTGGATTAAATGATGTTCGTCAAGCGGCATCTGCTTTTTTCAAAGAAAAATATCATGTAGCCTACGACTGTCAATCAGAAGTAATGGTTACAGTTGGCGCGACAGAAGCCATCTCTGCGACTCTTTTGAGTGTGTTGGTCCCTGGAGATGAAGTAATCTTACCTGCACCGATCTATCCTGGTTATGAACCGATCATCCATCTAGCAGGTGCGACTCCTGTGTATATCGATACGACAGATAATGACTTTATTCTATCTCCTGAAGCATTGGAAGCAGAGTTGATCAAACGCGGTGATAAAGTCAAAGCGGTGATCTTAAACTTTCCAAGTAATCCAACAGGTGTGACGTACACAGCTGACGAACTATCCGCTTTAGCTGAAGTGTTGAAAAAATATGATGTTTTTGTGATCAGTGATGAGATCTATAGCGAATTATCTTATGATGCGCCGCATGAGAGCATTGCAACATTTTTATATGATCAAACAATCGTGATCAATGGACTATCAAAATCTCATGCAATGACAGGATGGCGTATCGGATTTATTTTTGCGCCACAAGTTTTAGCACAACAAATTATTAAAGTACATCAATACTTGGTCACTGCGGCTTCAACGATTTCGCAAAAAGCTGCCGTTCGGGCATTAGTAGAAGGAATCAAAGATGCCGAGGTCATGAAAGAAGAATACCGTAAACGTCGCAATATGGTCTATGAGGAAATGACGAAAATGGGATTTGAGATCGCGAAACCCTCAGGAGCGTTTTATATTTTTGCGAAAATTCCAACCGGGTATCTCAACGATTCGATGGAATTTTGTGTAGACCTAGCTGAAAAAAATCAATTAGCGATCATTCCAGGTATCGCATTTGGTCCAGAGGCAGAAGGATATGTGCGAATCAGTTATGCAGCAAGTATGGAAAACTTAACGGAAGCGATGGCTCGTTTACGCGCTTATATGGAAAACGAAAAAAAGCTGTAACATAAGTTGATTATAGTGTCAAAACTCGAATAATCGATCTTCTCGATTAAATAAGTTGGATCATTACCGAAATAGTTGAACCTATTATCGGAATGATTCGGCTTATTTTTTGAGTTGTCCACTTTCGTCGCAGCTTTTTTTTATTTACATAAATTTGACAAAGAGAGCAGTAATGTTTACATAAAGTCCATTTTCTCTTTACACACACTTGTTACACTATGTTTGTAATAAAGAGAGGAGATACAACATGAAAAAATTAGGTGCCATTTTAGTCTTAACTGGAGTATTACTTGCAGGATGTGGGAACAGCGCAAGTTCAGCAACAAATGATTCAAAATCTTCTTCTGATAAACCGGTTGAAATCGTTGCAGTAGGGTCTACAGCGCTCCAACCATTAGTAGAAGCAGCACAAGAAAATTTTCAAACTGAACATCCAAATTACACGATTACAGTTCAAGGTGGCGGTTCAGGTACAGGGCTGAGTCAAGTTGCCAGTGGTTCTGTGACGATTGGAAATTCTGATGTATTCGCTGAAGAAAAAGAAGGCGTAAAGGCTGATGAATTAGTCGATCATAAAGTTGCTGTAGTCGGTATGGCACCAGTAGCCAATAAAGAAGTCGGTGTTGACAATATTTCCCAAAAACAATTGATCGATATCTTTACAGGTAAAATCAAAAACTGGAAAGAAGTTGGTGGAAAAGATGTCGCGGTAACAGTAGTCAACCGTGCATCGGGTAGTGGTACACGTGCAACATTTGAAAAATGGGGCTTAGATGGTGCCGAAGCGATGCAAAGCCAAGAGCAAGATTCATCAGGAGCAGTGAAGAAAATCGTTGCGCAAACACCAGGTGCAATCAGTTATCTAGCGCTTTCTTATTTAGATGATTCACTTCAAACACTTGGTTTAGACGGTGTCAAACCAAGTGCCGAAGCGATTGAAACAAATGACTGGAAAATTTGGTCTTATGAGCATATGTATACAAAAGGTGAACCAGATCAAGATGTTAAAGCATTCTTAGATTACATGGTTAGCACAGATGTACAAGAAGGTGTGGTCAAAGAATTGGGTTACTTGCCGATCACAGCGATGAAAGTCGAACGTTCAGTTGATGGAGAGATTACAACAAAATAAATACAAAAAACCTCTTAGCCTGAAATATCGGCTGAGAGGTTTTTTTAGTATAAAGGGAACGTCAATTTAAAAGTTGATCCTTGTTGGAGTGCACTTTTGACTTCGATCGTTCCATCTAGTGCATCGACATATTCTTTTACGATTGCTAGACCTAATCCAGAGCCTCCAGAATGCCTTGTACGGGCTTTGTCGATTCGATAGAAGCGTTCAAAGATCCGTTCTTGATCTTCTTTTGCGATCCCGATTCCTTGATCTGCAATCGTTAAAATCAGATGATCTTGCTCGGTAACAAAGTGGATATGAACAGTAGTATCGGTTGGCGAATAGAACAAAGCATTTTCAATCAAATTTTTTAAAATGCCATCGAATAATTCAAGTTTAGTCAAAAAAAGAAGTTGTTCAGAACCATCTAAAACGAACTGTACGCGCTTTTCATGGCTCAAAGCTTGATAGCGTTCAATGATTTGTTTGATAAATGCATGGATCGGAATCGTTTTCCATTCATAGTCATAGCGTGTCGACATTTTAGATAGTTGGATCACTTGTTGGATCAAAGCTTCCAGACGTTTAGCGTCAGTTTGCATAATCAATAAAAATTTTTCCAAAGTTTCGGGATCTTCTTTTGCTCCGTCAAGTAACGTTTCCGTAAATCCAATCAAAGAAGTGACCGGTGTCTTCAATTCGTGCGTCACATTTCCTACAAAATCACGTTGCATTTTTTCCAGCTGGCGAATTTTTGTTAAATCGTATGCAGTAGCTAAAATTTGATGATCTTCTTTAAAATAGCGCAAGGTCACATCGACGACCATATTTGTTTGACTAAGTGTTAGTTCTTGTTGAACGAATGGACAATCTTCACTAACATGATAGATCAGTTGGATCAGTTGTGTATCGGTCAATACGTGTGTGAAGGGTTGGTTTTCCTTAGGAGCTGTTTGGAGTCCAAGCATTTTTTGCATGACGACATTCATCGTCAACACTTGCTGATCATCCAATAAGAAAACACCGATCATCAACTCATTAAGTAGTGTCGATAAGCGTTTTTCACTCGTTTCATAAGCTGTATACGTTTTTTGCATCTGTTCATTTAATTGAGTGATTACCTGATAAAGTTCTTGCATATCAGGTGAATCGGACTCATAGATCAATGTTTTTTTTGTCTTAGGATCATCCAACATCCGTTGTAAGACAGGCAATACGGTCTCCACCGGTCGGTTACGTTTTCTGATCAAGCGGAAGACAAGTAGATAGCCCATTAGATAAAACAATAAATAATAAATAAAGATCGAACGTTTGATACCTGCCGCTTGGGCAACGAATTCTGTCACCGGTTCAGACAAGCGTAAGTAGCCTACTAAATTACCACCTTTTTTGATGGGTAAGGCAACGTATAGAAGTGTTTCATTCAAGGTATCACTTTTACGAATCGCTTGGCCCAGAGAGTTGCCATCCATCACGGCTTTGATTTCTGGGCGGTTCGTTCTAGAATCGTTTTGGAGATGTTCGTCGTAGCTGTCGTAAAGGATCATTCCTGCTTGATTTAATAAGGTGATCCGTTCTCCTTGTTGTACTAGATCTTTTTTAGCAAAGCGCTCGACTTGTGTCAGATCATCTTGACTAACGGCTAGTAAAAAATCCCCTTTTTTTTCAAGATAGGTCACTTGTTGCTGGGTGACTTGTTGATCGTAAAAACGAGCGATAAATTGCCAGCTGATAATAAAGAAAACCAGTAAAGCTAGCGTGATCAAGCCGTAATTTTTAAGCCAGTTTTGGATTCTACTCATAAGGTAGGATCCTGAAATTTGTAACCAAATCCGCGTACCGTGACCAAGTATTGCGGCCGTTTCGGATCATGTTCGATTTTTTCACGTAAATGACTGATGTGGACATCGACGATTCGTGTTTGGCCATCAAAATCAAATTTCCAAATGCGGTCTAAGAGCGTGTCACGATCGATCACGCGATTTTTACGTTTCATAAAATAGACCAACAATTCGAATTCTTTAGGCGTCAAATCGATCAGTTGATCTCGTACACGGACTTGGTAGTTGGCTGTATCGGCGTAGATCTCACCGATCCGGATAGGTTTTTCGATAACATCATCACTAGCAAGGTGAGGGCGGTGTTCCATTCTTCTTGAGATCGCCTTCATCCGCGCCAAAACTTCTCGTGGACTAAAGGGTTTACTGATGTAATCATCTGCACCGATCTCAAGACCTAAAATACGATCGATTGGATCATCTTTAGCCGTTAAAATCAAAATCGGTGTTTCGATTTTTTCTTGACGCAATTTTCGAGTCAATTCGATCCCGTCTAGACCTGGAAGCATCACGTCAACGAGCAAAAAATCGAATTGTTCGCTTAAAGCGATTTGAAATGCTTCTAAACCATCTTGAGCAGTAGTTACTTGATAGCCTTCTTTTTCTAAATTAAATGTCAGTAAAGTTACGATCGAAGGTTCATCATCGACCACAAGTATTTTTTTCATCGTATGTGTGGCTCCTTTAGGATAAGTAGATTGCTTTCTCTATTTTATCATGAAAATCTAAGCGGGACTATGGTATAATAAGACTCGACTTTGACTAAGACAAAGAGGTCAATAAAGGAGGGGAATATATGGAGCTTGAAAAAACGAATCGTATGAATGCGTTATTTGAATTCTATTCTACTCTTTTAACACAAAAGCAAATGAACTATATGGAGCTGTATTATGCAGATGATTTTTCGCTAGGTGAAATTGCTGAAGAATATGGTGTGAGTCGTCAAGCAGTTTACGACAATATCAAACGAACCGAGAAAATCTTAGAAGATTATGAACGTAAATTACACATGTACTCAAACTATATCGTCCGTGCACAATTACTCGATCGATTAGAACGACATGTCACCAAAGAATATCCACAAGATCAAATCATTGCGCCGCTACTTGCGCAACTACAAGAAATCGATGAATAAAGGAAGGAATTATTATGGCATTTGAGAGTTTAACAGAACGCTTGCAACAAGCGATGGGAAAATTACGTAAAAAAGGAAAAGTAACGGAAGCTGACGTTAAAGAAATGATGCGCGAGATCCGTCTTGCGCTTTTAGAGGCCGATGTCAACTTAAAAGTAGTCAAAGAATTTACGAAAAGCGTTCGTGAACGTGCGGTTGGTGTGGAAGTTTTAGATAGCTTATCCCCTGCACAACAAATCGTAAAAATCGTAAATGAAGAATTGACGAAAACGTTAGGTTCAGAAACGGTTGAGTTAGAGAAAAATCCTAAGATCCCAACTGTGATCATGATGGTCGGATTACAAGGGGCCGGAAAAACGACCTTTACCGGGAAACTAGCAAATCATTTAAAGAAAACAGAAAATGCACGTCCGTTGTTGATTGCAGGAGACGTCTATCGTCCAGCAGCGATCGATCAATTAAAAGTATTGGGTCAACAGTTAGATGTTCCTGTTTTTGAAATGGGAACAGAAGTTAGTCCAGTGGAAATCGTTCGTCAAGGACTAGAACAAGCGAAAGAAAAGAAAAACGACTATGTCTTGATCGATACGGCAGGACGTCTGCATGTCGATGAAGCCTTGATGACAGAGTTACAAGATATTAAAGCACTTGCCCAACCAAATGAGATCTTATTAGTCGTTGATGCCATGACAGGACAAGATGCAGTAAACGTTGCGGATAGTTTTAACCAACAGCTTGGGATCACCGGAGTTATCATTACGAAACTAGATGGGGATACTCGTGGAGGAGCGGCATTATCGATTCGCTCGATTACAGGAGCGCCAATCAAATTTACCGGAACTGGTGAAAAATTAACAGATCTAGAAGTCTTCCACCCAGATCGCATGGCGAGCCGTATCTTAGGTATGGGGGATATGTTGACGCTGATCGAACGTGCGCAACAAGATTACGATGAGAAAAAAGCTGAAGAATTAGCGAAGAAAATGAAAGAAAATAGCTTTGACTTCAATGATTTCATCGAACAACTCGATCAAGTCATGAGTATGGGACCATTAGAAGATTTGATGAAAATGATTCCGGGAATGAATCAAATGCCAGGAATGGATAATTTCAAAGTCGATCCTAAAGATATCGCACGTAAAAAAGCGATCGTTTTCTCTATGACACCAGCTGAACGTGAAAATCCCGATCTATTAAATCCAAGTCGTCGTCGTCGAATCGCCGCAGGTTCTGGAAATAGCGTCGTTGAAGTGAATCGGATGATCAAACAATTCAAAGAAGCACGTACAATGATGAAAAAAATGTCGAATGGGAATTTTGACATGCCAGGAATGGATCAAATGTTTGGTTCAGGAATCAAAGGAAAATTAGGAAAAATGGCTATGAATCGTATGGTCAAGAAAAACAAGAAGAAAAAGAAAAAGAAAAAATAGTCAAAAAAGTGTGACAGACTTCTGTCACACTTTTTTTGATAGCTTATTATTTGTCGGAAAAAGCGACTCATGGTACTATTATTATATAACAGAAAGGGGAATGCACAATGGTGAACAAAGAACAAGTTGAAGGTAAAGTAACAGAAACTAAAGGTAAAGTAACTGGTGATGACTCCGAAGAACTAAAAGGTAAAATCAAAAAAGGCTTCGGCGATGTAAAAGAAAAAGTTGAAGAATTTGCAGATGACGTAGCTGAAAAATTCAATCATAAAGATAAAAAAGATAAAGAGTAATCACCAAAGCGTTCGTCTTTAGACGAACTCTTTTTATAATGAAAAAAGGTTGTGACAGGCACTTGTCATAACCTCTTCAAAATAGAGTAAACGGCGTTCCAGAAGTAACTCTTGCGAAAATAAGTCGAACCATTGCCAAAATAGGTGAACCTATTATCGGAATGATTCGGCTTATTTCTTGGAGCTGCCCACTTCTGTCACAGCCTATTATTGCATGTTTAGGCGAAACGATTGAAAAATTCGATATATTTATCTGTAATCATTTGGAAGAAGTCTTTTGTATCTTGTTTGAATGCACCATCTTCTAAAAGATTTGTAACATTGCCGATATAGGCTTCTGGTTGTTGTAAGGTTGGAACGTTTAAGAAGACTAATGATTGACGTAAGTGATGGTTCGCACCAAATCCACTAACAGCTCCAACTGAAACAGAAACGACTAAAGCTGGTTTATTATCCCAAGCACTTTGGCCATAAGGACGTGAACCTACGTCTAATGCGTTTTTGATTGTAGCTGGCATTGAGCGATTGTATTCTGGAGTGAAGAAATAGACACCGTCGACTGCATTTAATTCATTTCTAAAACGAGTCCAAGCTTCAGGAACCTTTCCTTCAACATCTAAATCTTCATTATATAAAGGTAGATCGCCGATTTCGATGATTTTTCCTTCAAATCCTTCAGGTAATAATGAAATAAATGTTTCTGCAGCTAACTTGTTATATGAACCTTCACGTAAACTCCCAACTAAGACACCGATTGTTTTTGTCATATGCTAACATCCTCCTTAAATTCAATTACAAGATTATTGTAAGAAAAATCTAAAAATTTTGCAAAAGATATCTCTTTTAAAAAGTAAGCAATTTTTTTATCAACTGTAAAGAAAAAACTCTTTACACCTACGTAAAAAACTGATAGAATACATCTTGTGATTAAAACCAACGGAGGTGTATATCGTAATGGCAGTAAAAATTCGTTTAAAACGTATGGGTTCTAAGAAAAGTCCTTTTTACCGTATCGTAGTTGCTGATTCACGTTCTCCACGTGACGGACGCTTCATCGAAACAGTAGGTACTTACAACCCTTTAAAAGATCCAGCTGAAGTAACTCTTAAAGAAGATTTAGTTTTAGATTGGTTATCTAAAGGTGCGCAACCTTCTGATACAGTTCGTAACTTACTTTCTAAAGAAGGCGTTATGAAGAAACATCACGAAGCTAAATTCACTAAGAAATAAGAGGGAAACTTATGGCAGATGTGAAAGAGTTAATCTTAGCAATCGTGGGTCCATTAGTTACTGAACCTGATCAATTGACGATCAAAGTCGTTGAATCAGATGATTTCATTGAATATCAATTAGCTGTGGCTCCAGAAGATATCGGGCGAGTGATTGGAAAGCAAGGACGGGTCGCAAAAGCGATTCGAACGATCGTCTATAGTGTACGTACGCAGACCAAACAAAAAATTCGTTTGACGATTTTGGACCAAGATGCAAAAAGCTCTGAATGATTCAGGGCTTTTTTTGTGCTTTTTTTAAGAATTGAACGTAAGGCTAGGTTTTTTTAAGAAAACCTGTCATACTAAGTATTTTAGGAGGGACTTATGGAAAATATCTTATTTTTAGTCATCGTAATCATCTTGATTTGGTTGATCTTTAAAATCAGTCGTTTGATCTGGCGCATTTTCGGGTTTCTTGTGGTGTTATTTGTGGCTTGGTACTTTCGTGACACGATCTTCCAAGCGTTCTATCAACTAGCAAGCTTTTTACCAGGAGGAACGTTACGCAACACGACAAGCCAAGCCATCACGTTTATCGCCCAACAAGTAGAGCGTTTTACTCAACTTATTCAACAATCCTTACCAATCTAAGCTTCTGGTAGTAGATGCAAAGACTACGTATCCGTGATACAATAAACCAGAATTTAATAGAAATGAGGACAAGAAAGTGACAGAGTATTTAAATGTAGGAAAGATCGTCAACACACACGGTATTCGCGGTGAAGTTCGTGTAATTTCGCAAACTGATTTTCCAGAAGAACGCTATCAACCAGGCAATAGCTTGATGTTATTTCGTGAACACCAAAAACCATTAAAACTTGTGATCGAATCACATCGTAAACATAAAAATTTTGATTTACTGACATTCGAAGGCTATCCCTTTATCAATGATGTGGAACCATTTCGCGATGGAATCTTAAAAGTATCCAAAGACGAACTAGTCGAATTAGAAGAAAACGCATTTTACTATCATGAAATCATCGGTCTAGAAGTCAAAGAAGAAGATCGCGTATTAGGAAAAATCAAAGAAATCTTATCTCCAGGAGCCAATGATGTTTGGGTCGTCCAACGTCCAGGAAAAAAAGATGCGTTGATTCCGTATATCGAATCTGTTGTTAAAAAAGTCGATATCGCAAATGGCGAAGTGATCGTAGAGATTCCAGAGGGGTTACTAGACGATGAGAATTGATGTATTGACACTATTTCCACGCATGTTTGAAGGTCCGATGGGCGAATCGATTATTGGAAAAGCGCGTGATAAAGGATTATTGGATATCCGTGTTTCGAATTTTCGTGAGTTCTCAGATAATAAACACCAAACGGTCGATGATTACCCGTATGGTGGCGGTGCAGGGATGTTATTAAAAGTCCAACCGATTTTTGACAATATCGAAGCGATCAAACAAGAACGACCTGAAGTGATGCCACGCGTGATTTTACTCGATCCAGCAGGTAAAAAATTCGATCAAAAAATGGCTGAGGAGTTCTCACAAGAAGAACAACTCGTGTTTATTTGTGGGCATTATGAAGGGTATGATGAACGGATCCGTACGCTCGTTACCGATGAAGTATCATTGGGAGATTATGTCTTGACTGGTGGCGAATTAGGGGCGATGGTCATGATCGATGCGACGGTACGCTTATTGCCAGAAGTTTTAGGAAATAATCTTTCCGCCCAAACAGATTCGCATTCCACAGGTCTACTTGAGCATCCGCAATACACACGTCCGGCTGATTTTCGCGGGATGAAAGTACCTGAAGTTTTGACGAATGGCAATCATAAATTGATCGAAGAGTGGCAGACAAAAGAATCCTTGCGTCGGACGTATCTACGTCGTCCAGATATGCTAAACGCCTATGAACTAACGCCGCAGATGGAAAAATGGTTAGCCGAAATCAAGCGCGAAGAAAATCAATAGCGCGTCAAGATTTTTTCTTTACAATTACTATCAAGATATGCTATGATGCTTTAGTGAGTGAAAACTCAACTATTACAATATTCCGCTGTGAGTGTGACTTATAAGAATATTTGGAAATAAGGAGAATGATAAATTATGAATCCATTGATTCAAGAACTAACTCAAGAACAATTACGTACAGACATTCCTGCATTCCGTCCTGGAGATACAGTACGCGTACATGCAAAAGTTGTCGAAGGAACTCGCGAACGTATTCAGTTATTCGAAGGTGTTGTAATCAAACGCCGTGGAGCTGGAATCAGCGAAACTTACACAGTACGTAAAGTATCAAACGGTATCGGTGTGGAACGTACATTCCCACTACATACACCACGTGTTGCAAAATTAGAAGTAGTTCGCTTTGGTAAAGTACGTCGTGCGAAATTGTACTACCTACGTGCATTACACGGAAAAGCAGCTCGTATCAAAGAAATCCGTCGTTAATCTTATTATCGATCGAAACGAAAGTCCTTGGAAACAAGGGCTTTTTTTGTATGTAAAAAAAGACTCAAATCGCAGTTTACGGTTTGAGTCTGAATTAATTTAGATGAATTTTGTTGTAACTTCTATAATTTCATTTTTGAAGTTTGTAATATCAATAGGATTGTTTAAGTCGTAAGAAGTTTTGTTCTCATCGTTTAACATAATACGCATACCGTTATTATTTGAAAAAAATCGTAAAATCCATTTACGGATATTATCATCTAATAAGATATTAAAGTAACTTTTATTATCTCGATAAAACAAACGATCTAATGGTAATATATCTTTTAAAATTAATTTTACTGTAGTAAATGCCTCTAATTCTTCATGTGTTGTGACGATAGTCTGCTCATTTTTTGAAGACTCTGATGTTTTGATTGTTACCTCATCTTTTACTGAAACAGAGGTATTTAATGCTGCACTTAATTTTTCGCTTACTCTTTCTGTTATGAACTGATTAATACCTTTTTTGATAATTGGCGAGAATCTCTCAATTGTTTGCTTATTTTTAACGCCATCATAAATATTTCCAAGGAAAAACTTTGTAAATTCTTCACTAGGATTTTGTAATTGCTCTGCTAAAAATATTTTTAAGCTGTTTAAATATTTTAATTCAGCTGCGGAGCTTGTTATACTTTCAATATCAAAATTATCTTTATGAAATTTCATAATTTCTGGAATTTGCGAGTCTTTTATATTTGAAATGTCAATTGTTAGAAAGGGTGTAGTATCCATTTTATTTGGTTCATCTAAATCTGTAAAAAATTTATACTCTTTACCATTTGTTAGAATACCAAATTTTGAAGTAGTTGTGCCGAAGTATCTAAATAATTGTGAATCATGCTTTGTGAGAGGTTCATTAATTGATTTTGCTTCTATCAAAATTGAAGGTTTACCGTCTAGTACAATGGCATAATCAACTTTTTCACCTTTTTTAATTCCAATATCTGCAGTAAATTCAGGTACGAATTCTACAGGATTGAATACATCAAAACCTAAAGTTTGAAAAAAAGGCATAATTAACGCTGTTTTCGTCGCCTCTTCTGTTCCAATACTATCTTTTAATTGTCCTACTCGTTTTCCTACCGCTTTTAAATTGTCTTTAAAATTTTCATTATCCATTATGTTTCCTCCATTATTCAGTATGGTAGAGCATATAATATATAATTAATAGCATTAAAACATAGATTAAAAAATTAATTTTGAAGCAGTCAATCCAGCTAGTCGCTTGTTAAAACTTTAAAAATCATCCCAATCGTCTTCTTGTTCTTTTTGTTGCTTAAATTGGCGTTCGCGTTCGGCAAGTGCACGGCGCTTTTCAGCGCGTTCTAGATCACGTTCACGTGCAGCAAGTTCAGCATCTTCACGTTGTTCCATTTTTTTCTGTTTGCGTTTAGGATAACCTACAAATAACCAAATGAGTAAAATAACCAAAGCAACTACAATCAAGTAAGGCGCGATTGAGGCGAGGATACTGATGACAATTAGGACTAAAATAAAATTCATACAGCCACCGCAGCCATATCCACAACCCGTATCTTCTGTTACAATATATCGTTTTCCCATCGTAATCCTCCTTTTGCGATGCCTTTGACGTATAACGGCTATAGTAAACAAGTGCTTTATTCTTTTATTGTAGCGAATTATACTAAAGAAAACAAGAATGAGAGGAAGAGCGGCAATGTCACTTTTAGAGCGTATTCAAAATCAAGAAATCGAACTAGGCTCGTTATTATACGATGAGATTCATCAAGTAAAAGGAGAAAATGAACGTTTGGTCGTAGAATTAAATACGGCTTATCATACACCAGAACAAGTGCGTAAACGTCTAGGTGAAATTACAGGGCGATCCATTCCGGAAAGTACAGTGATTTCATTGCCATTTTATACCGATTTTGGGAAGCATATTACAGTGGGAGAACGTGTTTTTTTGAATCAAAATGTTACATTTGTAGATCTAGGTGGTATTACGATCGAAGAAGATGTGTTGATCGGGCCGATGTCTCGCATTATTACAGTCAACCATCTGCTAGATCTTAAAAGACGTCGAGGGCTTGAAGTGAAAGCGGTTGTCATCAAAAAGGGAGCGTGGATCGGTGCCAATGTCACGATCTTACCTGGTGTGACTGTAGGAGAAGGGGCAGTAATTGCTGCAGACTCGACAGTGACGAAAGATGTACCCGCATATACTGTCGTTGCGGGTACACCTGCTCGAAGCATCAAAGAAATCCATTAGTCCTTGTCATTTTGCGTAAAATTCGCTACACTAGTAGAAATTTCAAAAAGTGGGTGAACAGATGAATCAATTGTATGAAAAATTACATGAGAATCGCGTGATCGAGTCTGAACGATTAGTCTTGCGTCCAGTAGAATTAGAAGATGCGCAAGCGATGAATCAATATGCTTCAGACCCTGATACGACATATTTTGTATTTAGCACGCATAAAGATTTGGCACAAACCAAACATGATCTTGCATTTTATTTTTTAAAAGAACCCTTAGGAAAGTATGCGATCGTAGAAAAGGAAACGAATCAAATGATCGGAACCATTGACTACCATAGCATCAACGAAGCAACAAAATCCGCTGAACTAGGCTATACCTTGCATAAAGATTACTGGGGAAAAGGCTATATGACAGAAGCTTGTCGCACCTTGATCACAGTAGGATTTGAACAGATCGGCTTTAATTATCTGTGTGCCATACATGACGTACGCAATCCAGCTTCTGGTCGTGTGATGGAAAAAGCTGGTCTACAATATCTCGGCGTGTTGCCTTATCATCGAATAGACAATAAAGATCCACTTCGTCCAGTCGATGATGCATACTACCATTTGACCAAAGAAGACTATTTTGCAAGAGTGGAGCAATCCTAATTTTTTGGTTCAATGGATTGCTATTCTTTTGCCTCTTTGCGTATAATAAGGGCTAGTGAGAGGATTGGTGATACCATGGATCAAAAAAAGAAAAAAGACGCATATGAATTAATGTTATTACAATTTAAAGGATTGCTAGAAATCGAAAGCAATTGGATTGCAAATCTAGCGAATTCTTCTGCTTTATTAAATGAAACATTACCTACGACAGTCTTTGCTGGTTATTATGTATTCGATGGAAATGAATTGATTTTAGGTCCATTTCAAGGGAAAGTATCATGTACGCGTATTGCAATGGGTAAAGGCGTGTGTGGCGAGTCTGCAGAAAAGAACGAAACGATGATTGTCGAAAATGTTAAAACACACGAGAACTATATTTCATGTGACTCTGCTGCGATGTCTGAAATCGTAGTACCAATGACCAAAGACGGCCAATTATTAGGTGTCCTAGATATCGATAGTAGTGAGATTGGTAGTTATGATGCCATCGATCAAGAGTATCTAGAAAAATTTGTCGAGATCTTAGTCGCAAGTTATCAAGCATAATGACGAAAAAAACCAGCCAAATTATCGGCTGGTTTTTTGTATATACAGATGAAAATAAGGGCTTTATTGTTGTTTTGAAATCACTTGGTACAACCAATCAAATGGGATAAAAAAGATATCTTCCACACGGATCGCCTCCTTAAAAAAAGGATAGCACAAGTTGGTATTACAGGCGTTTCGTCTAGATTACAGTTGTAAAAAGAAATAAAACAAATATTGCTAAAGTATGGCAAAACCATAGTTTTCAATATGTTTTGTTAACATTTCAAGATAAATCGTGGCCATTGGACTCAATTCGCGTTGCTGATGTTTTAACCAACCAATCGTGATCGTATCTTCATGATCTAGTGGGATCGCCATAATTTTATCGTCATTCAATTCGCTACTAATGATCCCGGAACTGATTGTATAGCCGTCAAGTCCGACCATCAAATTAAAAATCGTCGCGCGATCACTGACTTTGATCTCTTTTTTGCGATTCCACGTGCTCAAGATCTCTTCGGAAAAGTAAAAGGAATTGGTTTCACCTTGTTCATAACTTAAATAAGGATAGTCTTCTAAATCCTCGAGGGTTAGACGCTCTTTTTTCGTTAATGGATTCGTCCGACTGACGAAAACGTGTGGTTTTGCTTCAAACAATGGTGTAAATTGTAATTGTTTTTCTTTGAATAATTTTTTCATTACTTGTTGATTAAATGAATTTAAATATAAAATACCTAGTTCGCTTTTAAATGTAGAGAGGTCTTCAAAAATATTTTCCGTTTCGGTTTCACGTAGTGTGAGTTGATATTCATCGGTCGTGACAGTGCGGACTAATTCGACAAATGCATGTACAACAAACGCATAGTGCTGTGCGGAAACAGAAAAGGTTTGTTTTCTAGGACGTTGATTTTTATACCGCTCTTCTAATAATTGAACTTGATCTAGTACTTGACGACTGTAAATCAAAAATTCTCGACCATCAAGTGTGGGGGTAACACCATGTTTGCTTCTTAAAAGTAATTGGATGCCCAATTCTTGTTCTAACTCTTTGATGGCAGTCGATAAGCTGGGCTGAGTCAAAAATAGCTCTTTTGCTGCTTCGTTAATGGAGCCTTTTTCAATGATTTTTTCTAGATAGAGCAGTTGTTGTATGCGCATATTAGACTCCTTTAGGCACAGCTGTGCAAGTGAATTATACTGATTGTAATTTTTTTTGAATAAGAATGCAACCATAAAAAAACCTAGAAGAGGGGAACTCATCTAGGTCGAGTAGAGAATAAAAACTAAAGATGTTTGGAAAAAAAGTTTTTCACTACAGGAAGTTGGGGAGACTTCTTATGTATATAGAATAACAAATTTTCCAGAAAAATCACGTCCAAAAAAAATAGCAAAACACTGAAAAAAATGAGCGTTTAGACTAGGAAGGGCATGCTAAACTATATAAGTTGGAGATATTTTGCATTAAAAACGCTAAATTGATTTTGGAGCATTGCATATAGTCTTCGTTTTATAGCGAGTATATTCTTTAACTTTGATCTTAAAATAAGGTAACAGAGTATCTGTGATAATAATTTCTAGAAAACATCTATGGTTCTAAGTTATCATGACTCAACTTGAAGATTTAGTTAAATAAAAAAGCCTTCCAAACTAGTGGAAGGCTTTTTGCGACCATTAAATAATGGAGGCGGCGGGAGTCGAACCCGCGTCCAAACATATTGCTACCTAAAAATCTACGCTCATAGTCGATTCATTTAAGGTTTCGCGTTACAACTTGCCGAACGACAGGCAGTTTGTATTGCTAGTCTGATGAGCTCTTTTTGATTTTACAGACGGAAAAATCAAACGTATCCCACTTAAGTTAGGACCCTGACCCGAGCACATGGGCGATGCCGGGAGGATCTACGTTAACTGTTTTTAGGCAGCTAAAGCGTAAGAGTTGTTATTATTTTTAGCAGTTATATTTAACTGTAACGTTTTAGCGTAGACGTAACCTACGAAGCGCAATTCAGGCTCAACTATGCCTGTCGAATCCGTAACGCCCCCGTAATAGGGACAACGTAATTCATAGTATAACATAGCGAGCCTAAAAATCCAATTAAATCAGTTCAAAATGTTTTAACGCGTGGACGATGCCATCTTCAGTGTTTTTCTTGGTGACAAACGTGGCCATTTCTTTTAATGCAGGTAAAGCATTGCCCATCGCAATCTTATGATCACAAGTTTCTAATAAGGCAAAATCATTGCTCCCATCGCCAAATCCATAAGTCGTCAGTCCTTTGAATTCAGGCATCTCAAGTAAACGCCGTACCGCCGCACCTTTTGATGTTCCGTTCAATACAGTATCGATCGAATATTTTCCATTCCGATAAAATGTGAGTTCTGGAAATGCGTCTAAATAACGGGCATCGCCATCTTGACCTAAAACGAGTAACATATTGACTTTTTCTGTCAGATGTTTTGTCGGATGTATTTCCGGAACCTCGCTATGGATCAATGCATAAGCTTTCGGAAGATCAGGTGTCTTTCCAGATGCCCAAATAGCTTGTTCATTATAAAATGAAACTTCTTGACCTTGACTGTGGGCAACGTTTAAAAATCGTTCGCATAGTTGAGGGTCAATGATCTCTTCGTAAACTTTTTGACCATCTAAACTAATAAAGGCTCCGTTCATTACGATATTTGAATTGATTCCAGCAGCTTCTTTGATGTCTGTAATCTCGATTTCTGTACGACCGGTAGCGATAATCGGTAATGTCCCATTTTGTACTAACTGAGCCATCGCGGCTTTGATTTCTGGTGTTATCTGAGATTCATGATCAAGCAAGGTGCCGTCTAAGTCAAAAAAAGCAAGTGAATGATATGTCATGTTGTACGCTCCTTTATTTAAATACTACCGTTTCATCATAACAAAATTGAGCTAAAAGACAAGTTTTGTAAAAAAACTTGATATTTCACCAAGGATTCAAGAATCATTTGGTTCTTGAATTAGAATTTAGTATACTAGGAGAAGGGAGAAACGATGAAAAATTTGAAAACTTAATGAGGTGAATTTAGTGAGATTATTAATGATTGAAGATAACGAATCCGTATCTGAAATGATGCAGATGTTCTTTTTAAATGAAGGCTGGGAAGCAACATTTAAAGCAGATGGAAAAGAAGGATTAGACTGTTTTTTAGCAGAACCACAAGTATGGGATATGATCACGCTTGATTTGAATTTGCCGAGTATGGATGGCATGACGATTGCCAGAGAGATTCGTAAAGTGTCAAGTACGGTACCGATCATCATGTTGACTGCTAGAGATTCCGAAAGTGATCAAGTGATCGGCTTAGAGATGGGAGCAGATGACTACGTTACGAAACCCTTTAGTCCATTAACCTTGATTGCCCGTATGAAGGCTTTACACCGTCGCACAGAATTAGCAGAAAAAGCGATGCATGATGAGCAAAACGATGATCATTTTGACGTCGAAACGAAAAACTTTAAAATCAATACCAAAACACGTGAAGCGTATTTAAATGGTCAGTTGATCGAAGGATTGACGCCAAAAGAATTCGATTTACTTTATACGTTAGCCAAAAAACCACGGCAGGTTTTTTCACGTGAGCAACTATTAGAACTCGTTTGGGATTACCAATACTTCGGTGACGAACGAACGGTCGATGCTCATATCAAAAAACTGCGTCAAAAAATGGAAAAGGTCGGACCACAAGTCATACAAACTGTTTGGGGAGTAGGCTATAAATTTGATGATTCAGGTATCGTCTGATGAAATATCTGTATCAGCAACTACTGGCATTTACTGCTGTAATCGTAATTACGCTATTGACGATGGGAGTCGTCTTTACGCGCATGACCGAGCGAACGATCGAAAAAAATAATTATGCACAGCTCACAGGGTATGGTGAAGCTGTGCAACGAGTATCTGAAAGTATTAATGAACGCTATCAGATCGATCTATCAAAAGAAGAAATCATCCAAAATTCATTGGCAACATCGGAAATGATGCTTAATCAGCAAAGTGTTAATTTTGTCTTTATCAACACAAACCATGAAATTATTTATCCACTATCGGTCAAACAACCAAGCATCAAGATTTCTACCAAAGTCTGGCAAGCTTTATCCAATGGTGAAGCACAACAGATGACTTCAGAATACAATCTTTTTGGGCGTAAGGAAGCGACTTCTTACGCGATGATTCCCTTTGATTATGATCAACAATTTTTCGGTGTCTTGATCGTGAGTCAACCAGCTAAAAATATCGAAGATTCCGTCAAAGAGCTAAATACAAATTTATTGCGTGGCGTGTTGCTTTCTTTGATCGTCGCACTGGCAATCAGTTATTTCTTTGCTCATTTTCAAGTGAATCGGATCAATCGCTTGCGTAAAGCGACGCGTGAAGTCGCCGATGGTAATTTTGATATTCAAGTTCCGGTGGCCAATCGTGATGAATTCGACGATTTGGGAGCTGATTTTAATAAGATGACGACGTCTTTAAAAGAATCTCAAGAAGAAATCGAACGTCAAGAAGAGCGACGCCGTCAGTTTATGGCAGATGCCTCACATGAAATGCGCACGCCGCTAACGACGATCAATGGACTGTTAGAGGGCTTGCAGTATGGAGCGATCTCAAAAGATCAAGAAGAAAATGCATTACGATTGATGAAAAATGAGACCGAACGTTTGATTCGACTGGTCAATGAAAATCTAGATTATGAAAAAATTCGAACGAATCAAATCTCGATGGTAATCAAAAAATTTGATGCTACATCGGTATTAAGTGAAATTGTCACTCAGTTAGCACCCAAAGCACATTCTGCAGACAATCAATTGCTTTTGGAAACGAAAGAAGCCGTTGATATTTATGCAGATTACGATCGATTTAGACAAATCGTGGTGAATATCGTGCAAAATGCCATCCAATTTACTACAGAAGGCAGCATCGTCTTACGTATTTACAAAAAAGACTTGAAGACGATTGTTGAGATCAAAGACACCGGGATCGGGATGAGTCCAGACCAAGTGACCAATATTTGGGATCGTTATTATAAAGTCGATCCTTCTCGTAAAAATAAACAATTTGGGGAATCAGGTTTAGGGTTGCCTATTGTACAACAATTGATGCGTTTGCATAAAGGCGAGATCGAAGTCGAAAGTGAATTAGGTAAAGGGTCGACTTTTAGATTGACCTTCCCAGACACAGAATCATAAAAACACACACCACAAAGAACAATGACAGTCAGTCTAGTTCTTACGTGGTGTGTGTTTTTTTGTTTGGAGTAAGGAAAGATGGAGAGTGGTCCATTGGCTTTTTTGACGTAATTTTTGAAATAAATAAGCTATGAATAATAACCAGACGAGCATGCATGACCAAACCGCTCCGATCACTCCTAAAAGTAAAAAGGTCCACTGATGGGTGCTCAAGTCGTTAGCTTGAAATAAGGCGAAGTCTGTCGCTGGAAAACGGACAGTCAATCCATTTTGAATATCACTAGTGAAATGATGCAATGAAAAATAAGTGGGCTGCGTACGATTCAATAGATCGTTTTGTTGATTTTGTTCTAACCAAAATTGGACTTGTGGTTGGAAAAATAATCCGATTACGAGAATGGCTAATAAAATAAGGCTGATATAACCCGCTATTTTTTTAATGATTTGGCGAGTGGAGGCATTTGGTAAATAAAATTGTAAAACATAATAGAAAAAACTGATGATCAGTAAAAGCAATAAGCCTGATGTGACTAGGCTAGTCGTTTGATAATGTGTCAATAATTGTGTAAAGGGAGATTTTAATTGGCTTAAAATTTCTTGTTCTTCATTTTTATAATTAGAAGAAGCGATAAACGCTTGGATATTTTTAGCGGTTAGTTGCAGTGAAAAGAATAAAAGAATACTGCGCAAGCAAGCAATAATCGCAAAGCTTACAAGAATGAAGCACCCAATAAAAGGTCCAAGATGTTTTACTTTTTGTTTGAACATTGATTTCGCCTCCCTACAATAAAAGTATACGAGCCGAATTTGAATTATTTATGAAAAAGTCACGCAAAAAAAGCAAATCATTCAAAACGAATGATTTGCTTTTTATTATTCTGCAGCGCCTGTTTCTTCTGAAGACGAAGTAGTCGTTGGTTCTGCAGTTGGATTTAATTCTTTATAGGTTTGTGTTTTAAACAGATCAACCGTTGTTTGATTGTTGTGTTTAGAGTATACACTTGTCGAATCTGCACCTAATGATTTTTCCGTTTCCAATAAACGATCATTTTGGTGTAAGTAACTGTATTCACTTGGATCGATCGTTTTCAAACCGCTATCGGTGTAGAAACGAAGGAGGTCACCGTTGTTGATTTGATCAGAAGTAATTAACTGAAGATTGGCTTTTTCTTTTAAGGCCTTCACTTGCGTTTGCTGTGCTTCTGTTGGTTCTTCGATCAGGAGACCTGTTTTATTGTCATATAATTTATTACCATAATAGGTGTATTCTGGAGTTACAAAGTCACCATCACGGAACGTCACGAACGAATCACGTTTTGGTGATAACAAATCTTGTCCTAATTGGATATAATTTTGTGTATCTACACCAAGTAAGTGTAATAATGTAGGGAGTGCATCGATTTCACCACCATATGTATGGTTGATGCCACCTTTATCTGTACCAGGCACATGGATCATATATGGCACACGTTGTAGTTGAGCGTTATCGTAGTTACTCCATTCATCGCTTGTTTTTCCAAGTAATTCTGCTAACTGTTTGTTACGAGAATTTGAAATTCCGTAATGGTCACCATACATGACAATGATCGAATTATCATATAAGCCACTTGCTTTTAGATAATCAAAGAATTCTTTGACAGCTGTATCCATATAGTTTGCAGTTGAGAAGTAGTTATTGATCGTTTGATCACTCGTATTGGCTAATGGGAATCCAGTTTCATCACCTTTTAATTGTGAATAAGGGAAGTGATTGGATACCATAATGAATTTAGAATAAAATGGTTGTTGCAAATGCTCTAAATATTGAACAGATTGTTGTAAGAATGGTTTGTCATTTAGACCATATTGGAATGAATTATCACTATTGACATCATAATAAGAAGCATCAAAGAAATAATCATAGCCTAAATGTTTATAGGTCTCATTTCGATTCCAAAAGTTTCCGACGTTTCCATGGAAAGCCGCGCTAGTGTAGCCTTCAGTTTGGCCTAAGATATTTGGAGCCGCTTGGAATGTATTTTTGCCACCTAATTGTGTAAATAGGGACCCTTGATCTAAACCAAATAATGAGTTTTCCATCAATGTTTCGGCATCACTCGTTTTCCCAGCTTTGACTTGGTGGAAGAAATTATCGAAACTAAATGTACTGTTACTATTATATAAACTATTGATAAATGGTGTCACTTCGTGTTCAACACCATTTTCATCTTTTAACTTGTAGTTGATCAAAAATTGTTGTGTACTTTCTAGATGTAGATAGATCACATTGCGTCCTTTAGCTAGACCAAATAGGCTATCATCTGGAGCTGCGTAGTGTTCACGCACATAGGATTTTACCGCATCTAAATCCGTAGCGCTTGCTTTAGCGCGAACTTGATTAGTTTTATAAGTTTGGATCGCATCGTAACCAGTAAATGCGTTGACTCCTAAGTATTTGACTAAATAGTCATTTGAAAATGTACGTGTCAATAATTCTGGGCGATCGGATTCTGCTAAAAATAGATTCCCACTGAAGATCATAACGGATAAAACTGAAACAGCAAAAGCCATGCGCGCACGTACGGGTTTTTCTTGCATTTTGATTTTTTTAAAGATCAAGGCGAATGCTAAGATAATAATATCGATAAAAAATAAAATATCATAAGGTCTAAATAAGCGTAGCGCACTTTCACCCAATCCGCTGGCAACTTTTCCAGCACCAAGCATGGTATTTACCGTAATAAAATCAGTGAATTCACGATAATAATTGACGTTTGAGTACAATAAGATCGTCATCACAGTGTAAATGACTAACATTGTGACATAAGCTGGTGTTTTTCTTCTCACATATAAAGCAACTGAGAGTAGTAATAAGGTCGTCGCTAACGGATTAATCGCTAAAATAAAATACTGTAGCGGATTTTCTAACCCAACTTTTAAATCAACCGCAAAGGCGAACATGTTTTTCGCCCACATTAAAAAGGCTAACAAGATAAAGAAGCCCATGCGTGTGTTTAAAAAAGAGCTAATTTTCTTTCTAAACAAATATATTTCCCCACTTTCTCTTCGTTTGGATCACTAACAAGTGTAAAAAAGAATCTTGATTCTTTCCATCATCTTCTCTATTCTACTCACAAGAAATTTTAGTGTCAAACAAATCATAAAAAAGAAAAGAATTAACCGCTTTAATTAAAGATTTCTTTAATAAGGAGCCACAGACAAATAATGCGGATTTTGATATACTAGAGGAGAATTTAAAGAGCAGGTGAAAAGATGACAATTAACGTAACAACGCACGCAGCAAAACGAATTAAAAAAGGATACCCTTTGTTGCAACAAGAAGATTTAGTCAATCAAGGACAAAAAAGTACGTGGGATATCGTAATGTGCAACCAACAGATTTTGGGATACGGTTATTTAGGTGAACAACATAAAGGAGTCGGTTGGATGTTAGCAAAGCATCCGCTCACAGTGGACCAAGCCTTTTTTAAAGAGCGCTTTGCAGCAGCAAAAGCGAAACGGTCGGCTTATTTTTATGATGAACAAACGACCGCTTTTCGTTTGATCAACGGCGAAGGCGATCGACTAGGTGGACTGATTATTGACCAGTACGCCACGTTTGCGGTGATTTCTTGGTACAATGAAACGATGTATGAGAAAAAAATAGAGATTTTGGCCGCGCTAAATGAAGTATTTCCAGATATTATTGGTGTCTATGAGAAAATTCGCTTTCAATCGACATTACCAGAAAGTCAACACGTCTATGGACAAGAAGCACCTGAACCTTTACTGATAAAAGAAAATGGCATCACGTATGCTACTTATTTAAATGAAGGGTTGATGACAGGGATCTTTTTAGATCAACGAGAAGTTCGGGGACGATTGGCTTCAGGTTTGGCTACAGGAAAACGGGTATTGAACATGTTTAGTTATACCGGAGCTTTTTCAGTAGCTGCTGCGATGGGTGGTGCTCGTGAGACAACGAGTGTGGATTTGGCCAATCGAAGTCGTCCTAAAACACAAGAACAATTTGAAGTGAATGGCTTAGATCCACATGCGCAATCGATCGTAGTGATGGATACATTTGAGTATTTCAAATATGCGACACGAAAACAATTTCAATATGATTTGATCATTTTAGATCCACCAAGTTTTGCGCGAAATAAAAAACGCGTTTTCTCAGTAGCAAAAAACTACGGTGACTTGATCGAACAAAGCTTGCCGATTCTAGCAAAAGACGGGTATTTGATTGCATCCACGAATGCAGCTAACGTATCTTTAGAAAAATTTGAAGGCCAAATCGAGCAAGCATTCACAAATCAAAAGCGTCAATTTAAAAAAATCGCTACCTACCGACTACCAGAAGATTTTGCAGTAGATGAGAAATTTAGCGAAGGCAATTATCTTAAAGTAATTCTCTATCAATGTAAGTAAAGGAGTGAATGTGATGTTGCAAATCAAAAAAGTTGAATTTGGTGTAGGTCGTCCTAAATTAGTGGTGCCACTAACGGCGAAGACCCAAACGGCTCTAGTGGAGCAAGCGCAAAAGGCACACGCATCGGCAGCTCAAATCGTTGAGTGGCGTGCCGATTTATTTGAAGAGTACGAAACAAGTGAAGAACTAGTCGCACAACTGGCGATTTTACGAAAAGAATTGCCTGAACAATTATTGCTATTTACGTTTCGCACAAAAGCAGAAGGTGGAGCTCGAGCGCTTTCTTTAGCAGAATATGAAACGCTCTGCTTGCTTGTAGCGCAGTCGCATGATGTAGATTTAATCGATTTAGAGTTGCGCCACGTTGAATTTTTGGGACGCGGCTTTGTTCAGAAAATCAAGAAAGAAAATGTATGCATCATTATGAGTGCACATTATTTTGAGGAGACGCCTAAAGATGGCCAGTTGCTGTTTCAAATTGGCTTGATGAATCAATTTCAAGCAGATATCGGCAAAATCGCGGCTATGCCAAAAATGCTTTCGGATGTTTTACGCATGATGATGATCATTGAACGTGCGAAAGGATTAAATCAGTTGCCTCTAGCGATTATGTCGATGGGAGACTTAGGAAAAATCTCGCGCGTTTCTAGTGAAGCAATCGGTTCGGTACTGACTTTTGGGGCGTTAGAAGAAGTATCTGCTCCAGGTCAGATCCCGGTGGCAGATATGGAACGCATTCTTGAGTTATTAGCAATCAAAGGATGAGTGAGTAATGGCAAAAAAGAAAATAGAAAAAACCAACGCGATTCGCTTGATTGAACAAAAGAAAATTCCCTACATCGAACATACTTACGAATGGAGTGAAGCACACGTTAGCGCAAATGATGTGTCGTTAGCAGTAAATACGACTTCACCTATTTACAAAACGCTAGTCGCGACAGGAAATAAAACAGGCCCGATCGTTGCGGTTATTCCAGGAGATGAAGAAGTAGATCTGAAAAAATTGGCTAAAGTTAGTGGCAATAAAAAAGTCGAAATGCTTCATCTAAAAGACCTTGAAGCGACTACGGGATATATTCGTGGAGGGTGTTCACCTGTAGGGATGAAAAAACTTTTTCCTACGTTTATTGCGATACAAGCACAAGAACTTGCCGCATTTACGATCTCAGCTGGAAAACGAGGATTGCAGATGGAGGTCGAACCAAACGCGATTGCTTCATTGATTCATGCGACTTTTGTCGAACTAACGGTTACAAGTGAAACTTAAGTAAAAAGGAGTGAGGTCATGCGCTATCGGGAAGTCACAGCAGTCGATCATGAACAGATCGCGCAAAAATATATTGAAACATTTGCAAAAGCACCTTGGAATGAAACACATGAGTTTGAGACGATTTTAATGTATATCAAACGGTTAGCTGCGATGAATACGTTTATGGGCTTAATTGTTGAAACAAGTGACACCCATACATTTTTAGGAGTGGCATTGGGGTATATCAAACCATGGTACCAAGGAGAGGAATACGTTTTAGATACGTTTTTTATTGATCCTAACCACCAGTCGCAACATATAGGAACGCGATTTATGGAGCATTTAAAAATCGTACTTGCATCAAGAGAGATACCTGCGATCATGTTGGATACAGATCGCGATACACCAGCTGAAAAATTCTATCAAAAACATGGCTTTTCAGCGAGCGAAGATACAGTTTTGATGTTTGGGAATACCAAAAATTAAAGAAAACACCCTCAAGTGGTGTACTGATCTGCGAAAAGCTAGACGTTTAGTTTACCTTTTGCAAGACAGGCGCACTTGAGGGTGTTTTTTTAATACTGGAAGTAACTTGCGATTTGTGCTGCATGTACACCTGCTGAGTGTCCTGTACAAAATGCAGCCGTAATATTAAAACCACCAGTATAGCCATTGATATCGATTAGTTCACCGGCAAAAAAGAGTCCAGATTTTTGTTTGCTTTCCATTGTTTTAGGATTGATCTCTTTTAAATGAACGCCGCCACCGGTTACAAATGATTTTTCAATCGGTAAGGTATGATGAACTGGGAATGTAAAGTCTTTTAATAGTTCAATCAAAGAATCGCGTTGTACTTGTGTTAATTGATAACTCGCAACGTCTTCTAGTGCTAGACGTGTCACAAAAAAATCAGCTAAGCGTTCAGGTATCCATTGGGCAAGATCGTTTTTTACAGATTTTTTTGAGGTTTGATAGGTCATGTTCCACTCTTTTGCTAGCTGCGTAAGACTTTTTGTGGGAAAGCAGTCTAAACGTACAGGAACTTCATCGTGTTTTTCTAGCTGTTGATTGACGAAAGAAGAACAGCGCAAAGCTGCTGGTCCTGAAACTCCAAAGTGAGTAAACAACAAGTCCATCACGTGTTCGGTCACTATTTTTCCTTTTTCATCCAGTACCGCTAAAGACACATCTTGCAGTGATAATCCTTGCAATGTTTTATCTTGAATAAACGCAGCATCAGAAAGTAAGGCAGACTCCGTTGCATAAAGGGGAGTGATGGTGTGACCAGCTGATTTTGCTAAACGATACCCATCACCCGTTGAACCTGTTGAAGGATAGGTCTTGCCGCCAGTTGTTAAGACGACACAAGGTGCCAAAAACGTATCTGTTTCTGTCTTTACACCGCTCATTTGGGTATCGTCAAAAAGTAATTTTGTTACTTTACTATTCGGACAAAAAGTGACGCCTAATGCCTTTGCACGTTCCACAAGCGCATCGACGATCGTTTTGGATTTATTCGTTACCGGAAACATCCGACCGTGGTCTTCTTCTTTTAGTGAGACACCTTGCGATTCGAAAAAGTTCATAATATCATAGTTATTGAATTGTGCAAACGTACTATGTAAAAATTTGCCATTTCCGGGGATATGGCGAATCAAATCATCTACGTCCCGATTGTTCGTCACGTTACAACGACCACCACCGGTCATTAATAGTTTTTTACCAAACTTTCTATTTTTATCGATCAACAGGACCGACGTTCCATTTTCGGCTGCAGCGATACTCGCCATCATGCCACTTGTTCCGCCACCAACGACGATTACATCATAATTTGTTTCCATAGTTCCTCCATTATCAGACTTTTCAAAGTATTTTGAAAAAAACTCTGCAAAGTCCAAGCGTATTTGCTATTATATATAGTAACAAAAAAAGGAGGAAAACACATGCAAAATTCACAACAATATCTTCAACGAATTCAAGAAAATATTCACCGTAAGGATCCACATCAAGAGGAATTTTTACAGGCGACAGATGAGTTTTTATCGACTGTCTTGCCTTTTTTAGAAGAACATCCTGAAATTGAAGAAGCGAATGTCTTAGATATCCTGACTGAACCTGAACGGATCATCCAATTTCGCGTACCTTGGCAAAAAGATAATGGACAATGGGCAGTTAATCGCGGATACCGCATCCAATTTAATTCTGCTTTAGGTCCTTATAAAGGTGGTTTGCGTTTTCATCCAACAGTAAATCTAAGCATCTTAAAATTTTTAGCATTCGAGCAAATTTTTAAAAATGCTTTGACTGGATTACCGATCGGTGGTGGTAAAGGCGGAAGTGACTTTGATCCAAAAGGGAAATCGGATGCTGAGATCATGCGTTTTTGTCAAAGTTTTATGACAGAACTTGCAAAACATATTGGTCCAAGTTTAGACGTCCCAGCTGGAGATATTGGGGTAGGTGGTCGTGAGATCGGCTATTTATTTGGAATGTACAAACGGTTAAAACAATATGATGCCGGTGTATTGACTGGAAAACCATTAGGATTCTGGGGAAGTTTAGCGCGTACGGAAGCGACTGGTTATGGTGCAGTGTATTTTGTGAAACATCTGTTACATGATCTAGAGCAAACGATAGAAGGCAAAACGGCTTTAGTTTCTGGTAGCGGAAACGTGGCGATCTATGCGATCGAAAAATTACATGAATTAGGAGCTAAAGCAATCAGTTGCTCAGACTCAAATGGATTTGTGATCGACGAAGAAGGAATCGATGTAGCCTTATTAAAAGACATCAAAGAAGTACGCCGTGAGCGCTTGACTGAATACGTCAAAGAACGTCCGTCAGCGAACTACTATGAAGGCTCATTATGGGACAACCATGAAGTAAAAGCTGATCTAGCCTTTCCATGTGCCACTCAAAATGAAATCAATGAAACAGCAGCACAAAAACTAATTGATGCTGGGGTAACAGTTGTTTCTGAAGGTGCGAATATGCCGGTGACCTTACCAGCAGCGAATCAATTGATCGCATCTGGCGTATACTATTGTCCAGGTAAAGCAGCGAATGCTGGTGGGGTTGCGGTATCGGCTCTAGAGATGAGTCAAAACAGCCAACGTTTGCAATGGTCATTTGAAGAAGTGGACCAACAATTAGATGAAATCATGAAAAATATCTATGAAACTTGCCGTGATACAGCAGAAACTTTCAAGCAAAAAAATAATTTTTTAGCCGGTGCAAATATTGCAGGCTTTGAAAAAGTTGCTAAAGCAATGCTTGCGCAAGGACTTGTCTAGTTTGACCAAATAGGCGGTGTATCAAGATTTACTTGCCAATTTTAGCAAAAAAAAGTAAAGTAATACTTGTAGTGAAATCAACCCTAGGAGGATGAACATGACACATATTACATTTGATTATTCGAAAGTAGCTCCATTTATTAATGAACATGAATTAAGTTACATGCAATCACAAGTAACCGCTGCCGACAAATTATTACGTGAGGGTACAGGCCCTGGTAGCGATTTTCGTGGTTGGTTAGATTTACCTAAAGCATATGATAAAGCAGAATTTGCGCGCATCAAAGAAGCCGCTAAAAAAATCCAATCTGATTCAGAAGTATTAGTCGTCATTGGGATTGGTGGATCTTATTTAGGTGCTCGTGCTGCGATTGAATTTTTACAAAATACGTTTTATAATGTGTTGCCAAAAGAAGAACGTAAAGCACCGCAAATCTTTTTTGCCGGCAATTCGATTTCATCAACTTATTTAGCAGATTTAATCGAAGTGATTGGTGATCGCGATTTCTCTGTGAATGTGATTTCAAAATCAGGTACCACAACGGAACCTGCCATCGCATTTCGTGTGTTTAAAGAATTATTGATCAATAAATATGGTAAAGAAGAAGCCAATAAACGTATTTATGCGACAACCGATAAAGCGCGTGGTGCGGTAAAAGTAGAAGCGGATGCGGAAAACTGGGAAACATTCGTGATTCCAGATGATGTTGGTGGACGTTTTTCTGTCTTGACTGCTGTTGGGTTATTGCCGATTGCAGCAAGTGGTGCTGATATCGATGCGTTGATGCAAGGGGCAGCAGATGCTTCTGAAGCGTATTCAAGTGATAAATTAGAAGAAAATGAAGCGTATCAATATGCTGCATTACGTAACATTTTATACCGCAAAGGAAAAGTAACGGAATTGTTAATCAATTACGAACCAGGAATGCAATACTTTTCTGAATGGTGGAAACAATTGTTTGGTGAATCTGAAGGAAAAGACCAAAAAGGAATCTATCCTTCAAGTGCAAACTTCTCAACTGATTTACATTCATTAGGTCAATTTATCCAAGAAGGTAACCGCAATATCTTTGAAACCGTCGTAAAAGTAGAAAATCCACGTAAATCTGTGAAAATTCCTGTACAAGATGCTGATCTTGATGGATTAGGCTATTTACAAGGAAAAGAAGTCGATTTTGTCAATACGAAGGCTTTTGAAGGTGTATTGTTGGCACATACAGATGGCGATGTACCAAACTTATTGGTTAAAATCCCTGCAATGGATGCGTACACTTTAGGCTACTTAATGTACTTCTTTGAAATCGCAGTGGGCGTATCTGGTTATTTGATGGGTGTCAATCCATTTGACCAACCAGGAGTAGAAGCATATAAGAAAAATATGTTTGCTTTATTAGGCAAACCTGGATTTGAAGAACTATCAAAAGAATTAAACGCTCGTTTATAAGCATTCAAATCATGAGAACTGTCGTACTGACGACGGTTCTTTTTTTATAAGCGGAGAGAAAAATTGGGCATAAAAATAGAGGTTATCTTTAGTATAAAACTAAACATAACCTCTATTGATAATGATCTTCAGACTGTTCACAAGTCATAGTTTGCATCCTCTCTATTTGTGCGCGTTTTTTAAGTTTGTGATTGCTTGTTCGATCGTTACACCAGAAGCAACGTGGTTTTCATTATGCGCATCAATAGCTAGAAATTCATTTTTCACAGAATCAAAAGCAATTCTGTATTCGATTGCAGCTTTTGTAAATGTCATGTTATAAGACCCCTTTCATTGTTATAATGCCGGTGTTTTAACACCGACATTAATGTACCACTTTTTAAATCGTTTTACAATTATATTTACTTATTTTTTTAAAAAAGATTAAAAAATCTATAAGTGAATTTTCAGAATATTTTAACCAAATCCAACGACAAAGTAAGCTAGTTTGTCGGCATAAGTTTCTTCTTCATCTAATTTTTTTGCTTGATTCAACAAGTCCATCCGGTCGGTGATGATGCCATCGACACCATAAAACATCATCCGTTTCATAGCGTTTAAATCATTAGGTGTCCAGACAAAGACTTGTTTGTGATCTTGATGCGCAGATGTGACAAATTGTGCAGTTAAGGTCGTCATTTCCATAACTAAAAAATCAGCATTCGTTTTAGGTGGTCCGATTAAATTAAATGGTAGAATATACCCGACGGTCAATTCGGGTGCTTTTTCTTTTAAAGCTTCAACGACCGTATAATTGAGCGATTGTACCAAGTGATGTTGTTTGATGATTTGTGTACGGTAGCGAGCTAGAAAGCGTTCGGCTAAGCCTTTTTTATCTGTTTGTTGGGTTTTGATCTCAATCAATAATTTTTGATTCAATTGTTTGGCTTTTGCTAAATACTCATCAAAAGAGGCGATGGTACCCGTCTGACCATTTTCATTTAAGCGTAAGGATCGCGCTGTTTCAAGCGTATTTTCTTCAGGGACTAATCGTGTATTGGCTAAGTTGCGATAGGAAAAATCATGATAGACGATAAATTGATGGTCACTCGTTTCTTGTACATCCATCTCAATATAATTTGGATGGTACTCAGCTGACGTTTTACTTAAACTTTCCAAAGTATTTTGAATCCCGTTCCCATTTGAAACGCCACGATGCGAGATCGTCAAGGGGTTAGAAAGTTCCGCATTTTTCAAGTAATCGTAATTATATAAACCGACCGAGATCCCAAATAGACTGACGACTAGGGTGAGTCCGACCATTTGCCAACTAGAAAAAGCTTGTGTTTTCGTATCTGTGCTAACAAATAATTGCTGTGGAAGTCGTTGTTCTTGATCGAGTAATAAGATCATAAAATAAAAACTACTGATTGTCGTTAAAATAATGTTGATTAACAAAGCAGCTTGCATACAAAACATAATAAATACAGCAGCGATCAAAGCGTAATGTGGCAGATAGCGATCAAAGAGACCTTGGATCGATAACAACACAATAAATGAAAGTGTATTGATTGCAACAATTGCAAAAGAGATACCTAAAAAAGTTAGAAAAATGATCAAAAAACGTTTCTTGGTGAGCTGCAAACTGATTGCGATGGCCTCACGGACTTTTTTATTGTTTAAAATAAGTTCAGGAAGTACAAATAAAAAACGAATCCCGAGATAAAGAAGCGATAGATATACAAGTGCAAAACTCACGATCACGCTGACACGATTGGCGAAGATATAATCCATAATAAAGGCTGGAATCTGAATTTTAGCGAGTAAATCTGAACGAAAATTGAAACTACCGATCGGTAACAGCAAGACAAAATAAAGTAGGAAAAAGAAAAGTACACTAATCCGCACTTTTTTTAACTGTTGGCTACTTAATCTCAATAATTGTGTCAGTTTAACATATTGTTTTTTTTGAATGAAGTACATACTAAAGAGTAAAAATGTAAATTCAAAAAACACAGCTAATAAAATCAATACACCGACAAGTAATAAATTTACTAACACGATGGGGTGTTTTGTGATAAGTGTTGGAAATTGTTCAAGCGAAAGGTAGGTGATATTCCCAGATGATAAAATAAATTTTACCGTTGCAGTCAGTCCCGGGATGATGACAAAAAGTAGTAACCCGTGGACGACAAGTACGTCTCGAAATGAGCGATGACTTTGTTTTAAAAAACGAAATGTGAGTTGCAGTTGCTGACGGAGTAATTGCATATAAATCCCTTCCTTACATTAGAATAAAAGACGCCACACAATGTGACGTCTGGTTTACGTAGCAAGTAGCCCTGATAAAAGATGTCCTCCATAAATCAATGCTAAGCTGTATAGATAAATCGAAAAAGGTTTGGCAAGCAAAATAATCAATGTGTACTGTTTAGTACTCATTTTTGTTAAACCCGCCATTAGACACAAGACATCGTCTGGTGCTACAGGTAAAAAAATAGCAATGGCAAATAATTTTGCAAAACGATTGTCATTTTCTAGCCAACGTGAATATTTTGCAAAAGTGGCATCACTGACAAAGCTCAAGATGAACGATTTTCCATATTTTCTAGCCAATAAGAAAATAATGATCGATCCCAAACAGATTCCTACATAATTGTAAATAAACCCAGCATAAGGACCAAAAATCAAAACACCCGCAGCAGTCGAGATTCCACCTGGAATAATCGGAACAACGACTTGAATGATTTGGATAAAGATGAAAATAAGTGGCCCTAAAATAACCGAATCGCCAACCAACCCACGCATCGAATTTAGATCGTGGAAGACACCTAAACGATAAAGATAGATCGCAAAGATTATCGAGACCCCAATCCCTGCAATCGATAGACTATTCATGATTTTCCTAGAAACTGCAACGTTCATAAGCCACTCCCCTTTAAGTTCTATCATAAACGAAAACCTCATTAAAAAGCTATTTAAACTCTTTCAAAAGAGTAAACTTTACGTATTTTTAGTATACGTGATCATTGCATTGCTAACCTCGTCCTTTAGACGGATTCTTATACTTTTGTTGCCATTGCAACACGATATTTTCAACTAAACTTGTTAACATAAACGCAGCCGCAATCGCACCAGAGGTCAAAATCACGATAACAACATATTGAAACCCATTAGAAGAGTTCCCAAGTACGAATTCACGTACGGCTTGGTAAGCTGGCCCTCCAGGAACTAAAGGGACGATACTAGGAATTGAAAAAATAATAACAGGCATTTTTTTGTATCGCGAAAAATAGATACTAAAAATTCCAATCAAAAAGGCAGCAATAAAATTTGAAGAGCCAATGCCAAAGTCGTTTTGGCGCATCAGCAAAAAGACACACCAACCAATCATTCCGGTAATACCACAGCCGTTTAAGGCACGTCTTGGCACATTCGTTAGTACGCCAAAGCCGACAGTACAAAAATAACTAAATGCGATTTGAATCAACCAATAGATCATACTAAACCTCCTAAAAGGGTGAGGACCGTTGCAATTCCGATTGCGATGGCAGAAGCGACGATGACGGCTTCAACGCCTCGCGCTTGCCCACTAATCATATGTCCTGCAAAAATATCACGAAATGAATTCGTGATCGCCACACCAGGAACAAGAGGCATAACGGCACCAATAATAATGTGATCGGGGGTAACTTGGTCGAAAAAATGGGCAAAAAGAATGGCCAAGACACCAATAATAAAGGCTGCAAAAAACATATCGAAAAAGCGCATGGTCACGTGCTTCTTGATCCAAGTTCCACTATAAAAGCCGATCATACCTACGATAAAAGTTGGAATAAATTCAAACCAAGTCCCACCAAATACATACATCAAGGTGCTACTGACGACTCCAGCTCCCAAGACTTGTAACCAAAATGGGAAGGTCGGTGTATCTGGATTCACACGTTTTAATTGTGCATTTAATGTAGGGAGATTGATTTTTTTTTCTGCAAACTCACGAGATAATCGATTGACCGCCACGACTTTTTCTAAGTTGATGATGCGATCTCCTACGTTTTCGACTTGAGTAAAATGATCGTTGCGCAAGCTCATAAAAATACCAGTAGCCGTCACATAACTCACGCTATTGACCTCACCAGCATTTTTAGCAATGCGTTCCATCGTGTCTTCTACACGATAGACTTCAGAACCATTTTCCATCATAATTCGACCAGCTAACAAGCAAGTCTCGATTAAAAGGTCTTTTGGATTTGACATAATACACTCCTTGATAATAACAATTTAGTTGTAGTGTACAGTGTATTAAACAAAGGCACAAGCCTTTTTCTTGATAAAAAAATCAGAAAAATAACAATTTATATTTGCTTTTTTCGCGTTATCTTTTAGAATAAGAGTAGGAAGAGTTTTTTTAATATTCTTTTCACGCTAGGAGGGAGTTTATGCGCCATAAGGTTTATACAAGAGAACAGATTCTTCGCGCGGCCTTTAATCTTGCGGCTGATAGCGGGTTTGACCATTTTACTGCTCGGAATATTGCAAAAAAAATGGGTGGCTCGACACAACCGATTTATTTTCATTTTGAAAGTATGAAAGATTTAAAAGTTGCGTTAATTAAGTGGATTCAAGAAGATATGATTCAAAAAATGAACGAGATCCCAGAATCTGAAGACTTGTTGTTAGATGTATGCACGACGTATATCGATTTTGCACGCTTGTATCCAAAAGTATTCAATGCGTTGTATTTCGATAACTCTGGATCAGGAAAAATGCTGTATAGACGGTCACTAGAAGAATTTAAGCACATTATTACCTCACACAAAAAAATGCAAAACTTAACAGAACGCCAAATCAGCCGGATGCATGACGGGATTTGGATGGCAGTCACAGGAATTGCGCAATTACGCAAAGCGGGAATCATTGAGCCTACGCGTGAACAACAAGCTGTGATCATTGATGAAGTTATTGAATCTGTATTAAAAGACGAGAAAAATAAGTAAACGACAGAAGGTGGTGCAAAATAGGGCTGCCTTCTGTTTTTAGCTTGACAAATGAATTGAAAAGTAGAAAAATAAAGACAATGGAGAGTTGGCAGAGTGGTAATGCACTGGACTCGAAATCCAGCGAGCCGGGATAACCGGTGCACGGGTTCAAATCCCGTACTCTCCTTATAGTCAGAATATAGAGTAGTAGAAATACTTATCCGACAAGGGTTTGAGCGTTTTTTACTACTCTTTTTTTATTTTCTGACCCACGAATTGACCCACATTGACTAATTTTCCATGATTTTTGCGAATACATTAGGCACTTCTTTTTCCATTTTTTCTGTGACGTTTAGGTATATATCATTTGTTATTGTAATAGAGGAGTGACCTAATCTTTCAGATATAACTTTAGTTTGTACGCCATGTTCCAGAAGTAGAGTGGCGCTTGTATGCCTAAACCCATGAATAGTAATTTCACGTAAGTTATTTTTATTGATCGTTTGCAGTAGCCATTTTCTAGGCTTGCTTAATTGTAAAAAGGTATTTTGTTCGTTTGAAAAAACAAGTTGCGTATCATTTAAAGTATTGTGTCCGAGTTGGAGCATAACGGCACGTTGTTCTTTTTTCCATTGTTTGAGCGCAGCAATCGTAACATCATCTAAACTGATTGATCGCTTTGAGTGTGTCGTTTTAGGTTGTTCCAAGTATAAGCGCCTATTTTTGCCACGAGCGAGCGTTTGTTTGATATGGATACATTTATTCTTGAAATCAACAGAACGCCATTCTAGCCCCAATAATTCGCCTTGACGACAGCCAGAAGCCACCAGTAGTTGAAAGAACGTGTAAATGTAAAACGGCTGCTGCTTTTTCGTACAATCTAAGAACGTTTTTAATTCTTCTTTGGTGTAGTAGTTCATTCTGGTTTCTTTTTGTACGTCAATTTTGCGTTTAGGTATCACAATACGCTTTACAGGGTTATCTTTAACCAGACCTAATGTAATAGCATACTCAAATACCCTAGATATATCAGAAATCAAATCACGATACTTTACGAACGTTTTAACTTTCTGATTGGCAAATTGTTGCACGTCACTAATAGAGATATTAGAGAGCGTTTTATGACCGAATACAGGCAATATATGTACCTTGTATTGTGAAATCGCCTTGACGTAAGTACTTTCTTTAACGGTGTACTCATAGTTTTCTTGCCACAACTTGAACACTTCTTGAAATGTTTGTTCTGGTTGTTTCTTTTTGCCGTATTCTCCACGATCAAACTCAACTTGTAGCCGACTTAATTCTAATTGAGCGGCTTTTTTTGTTGGAAAGTTTCGTCTAGTCGTTTCGATACGTTTACCGGTTGCAGCGTCTATACCTAGATAGACCTTGAATAACCATTTTTTACCTTGTTTAGTTTCGTATTGTTTAAATGTTGCCATTGTTTTTCCTCCAGTACTACGCCTAGGGAGCATATTAGGAAGAGTTAAGTATTTTTTATGAATTTTTCGAAATTATAGTAATCTTGCCTTAACCTAGATAAATAAAAATATAATTCATCTTCATTAAAAAGTGATAATTCATTTTCGATATTCAATTTCTCACATAAGGCATAGTATAAACTCAAATTTTCTAAAGAATTAAATGAAAGTTTACTAGATAAAAGTTTTAATTGTTTGCAATCATAATCTTTAAACAATTTGTAAAGTTGTTGATCGATTAACACCTTGCCGTTATCATCGAAAATTTCTGGTACTTCTTTAGAAGTGATTTTATTTTTAATAACAATTGATACAAGAGATTTATTTAAACTTTTTATTCTATTAAAATCTATTGCTTCTATATCTTGATTATAAAGAAGTGCAGCGTATTTATCGCCGTTTAGTAAATAAGTAGTTGAAACATCTAAAATATCAGAAAGTTGTTTCAATCTATTATTATTAGGCAAATTATAGCCGTTTTCCCAGTTACTGACAGCGCCTTTGCTTGCCGGAGGTGTTAGTTTTTGGCCTAACTCTTCCATGGATAGACCTTTTTCTTTTCTAGAAATCCTAATTCTTTGCCCAGTTTCGACAGCTTCTGGATATTTTTTTCTACTCATGCTAGAACCTCCACTATATAGTAGTTTTCTACATAATATCATAGATTAATTTGAAATTCTAAAAAAAGTTCAAAAAAGTATGCAAAAACTCTTGCATTTGAAATTGAGTGACGCTATAATGAATTCAAGAAGTACAGAAAAGTATGCAAATTAAATTTTGTTTTATTTTTTTAAACTTCTTGTATAGAAAAGTATGCAAAGGAGGTAAAACAATGGAATTGAAAATTGAATCATTAGAATTGGCTGATCCGGCATTTCAACCAATCGTTGAAAGAATCGCTGCTGCTATTCAAGAAGCTAACCAAGTTAGCACTAAGCGTCAAGAATTGCCACGTTACATGACTAAAGGACAAGCTGCCGAGTATATCGGTTGTAGTTTTAACACATTTCAAAAATTTGTAAGAGCCGGCTTGCCGTTGATTACAGTTTCCGGAATTGTCCGAGTAGATCAAAAAGATGTAGATGATTTTTTAGCACAAAACAAAAAATAACTCACTACGCCTAGGGAGCATACAGAATGAGTTAGTTGTCCGTTGCGAATGGTTTGATAATAGGAGGAAAAAAGATGATCACGCAAACAGAAGCGATCCAAAAAGCATTAGTTGAAATTATCGGAGTAGAGGCAGCCGAAAAAGTAGCTACCTTAAAAGGAGAGAGATTGGAAAAGGTTTATAACTTGGTAGCAGAACAAGCAGATTATCATAATGTACTGCCGGAAGTGCCGACTGTTAAGAGCGTGCTGCAAGAATTGTATGAGTTTATCGAATCAGATTGTTTAGAAAAATGGAGTGTACCAGAATCACAAGATTATTTGTATAGATCACTGGATACACTTTCTTACTTGCTAGGAATTGAACTGGAGGATTAGAAATGACTGAAAAACGAATTACTATTTTAGATATGGTAAACGCTGCAATGGCTGCAAACGAAAAAGAAGCGGAACTACCAAAAGATGAAAAAATTGCTAAACGAGTTAGAAATATTCATCAAATGGCACATGATAATTTTTCTAGTGAGGTTACAATTAAAGATTTTCAATATGATTTAAGCAATGAGATCGAATGTTTGGCCGACTTGCTAGAAATTAAATTGTAGGAGTGGTTTCTATGAATGAGAGCAAAGAAAAAGCCAATAACGTATCCACCGACCAAAGCGAACGTTAAAGGCACACAGTAAGCAATAATGCTTATTATTCTTTGTTCTCTCATTATATCAAATTATGATAGGAGAATAAAGTATGTACACGATTAGAAGAACATTAGCCGTTATTTTGTTGGTTCTCGTATATTTTGTTGGTTCTCGTATTTTCGGCAGCGCCAGTATTTTTTAAGTTTATTGTGGGTATACCTATCGCAATGATACTGCTGCTTGAATTTGAAGAATTTACTTTGCAATCAAAAATGAAATCTGGAGGGCAACAAAATGAACGATAAAGAACTATTAAAAAGAGCAGAAAGACTTACTGCAGCAGCTAATCAACTAAAGTTGGCGGAACGTTTAATTGAAGGTGTGGAATATGCACGAATCAATAAAGATCAATTTTCGATCAATCATCAATTACAATCCGGTTTGTTAGAAGATATTGGAGAGGTTATTTCTGATATTAGAAACACAATCCAACAAATAAGTAACGATATTTGCCCAGATTAAATAAGAGGAGCGTTTAAGTATGAATAACATAGATGATTTAGTGGTACAAGCTACACACGTTAAGAATGGCTTGGAGGGAGTTGTAAACGCTCTTTACAATATGACTTCTGATGATGTACAGAAAATGAATATCGCAATAGCTACACTTGAATCTATCAGATATTTAGCAGAAAAACACGCTAACGATTTAGAAGAATTCAGTAAATAATTTTTGCAACTTTTACTAGGATATTTTCCGGTATCAATCTGGTTGAGTTGACTTTTATATACCAGAAAGGAGCATAAGCACTTTGCAGATTAAAGCAAACGAGTTTGGCAATGTGGAAGAAGCCAGACAATTAAATACCAGAAAACAGGAGATTGTCCAAAAGATAAACGAGATAGACACGCCGGCATTAGCAAAGATTAAACGAGTGCTTAACTATATGAATTTTGGCTATATTCAAGATCAAGAACAACTTGATTTAAACCAAGCAAAAGTGATTTTGAAGCAAGGTAAACAAGAAGTAACTAAATATGGCTATGATGTGACGTATTACATTAGAAACAAAAGAACGGCGCTTGTATATGCTAATTTCACACCTAAGTATAAAGACGGCGAGTTAGTCGGTTATAAAGTCAATTATCCTAATGAAAGCAACTATGCCTATTTTGTGGCCGACTTACTAGATGAAAAAATCATTTTCTCAAAAGAATTTGATTGTTTTATCAAAATAAATAGACACGATCAAACATTTGAAGTAATTGATGAAGCCTATTTCAAATATCATTATCCGGCACAAGCTAAACAAGGCACAATTAAACACTTCCTACCGGTATTTGAAGAACTGTATAGAATCCATATCCAAAGAGAGCATAGCTACACTATCCGGCGATACGCTTTCTATACGAATGATTTTATATATGACATGGAAAAAATGCTTAAAGAAGAACGTAAGCCGCTAAAAAGCGAATTGTTTTTCGCCTATTATGATGTATCGAATAGCGAACTAAACACAGATTTAGTCAAAGAATTTAAAAAGAAGATTGTTTCAAATGATGATACGCTGCACAACTTAAATTTAATGCACACGTATATCATGAGGAGAAAAATAGGACTAGAGCCGGCAGAAAAGTTTTTCTTATTCAAAGATAAAGGCCGGACTGGTAAAGGGTTATTTGTTAAAACGTTCAATACGTTGTTTAAAGTAAATAAATTGAATTTACCAACTCTTACAAGCAGCGCCGTATTTGAACGCAACAACGAACATATCAAGGCCTATGATTGCGAAGTAGTGCATATCAATGAAGCCGAAAAGATCACAAGTAGAGATATGAATGTGTTACGGCCAATCGCTACAAATGAATGGCTTACTGCCAGGAATATTGGTGGAGATAGTTTTGTATTCAAGCCTTTTTGTACCATGATTATAGATACAAATGGAGAAGTAGAAGTTGGCGAGTTAAAAGCGAATGTGTCACGAATGGTCAATCTAGCATTAAAAGATAGACCTATGCAAGAAACAGAAGCAGAACGACACAAGGTTTTTAAACCTTATTGGGAGTATATCGCCCCAGACGGTAACAACGTACCTTTAGCCAGTGCATTATCTTTCTTGGTGGAAAGTCTGGAGTATTTCAAAGCACAAGGAAATAAATTTGTTTTTAAAGAAGTTCAATTTCAACAATCTTTTTTAAACGAAGCATTTACTTATATTTTTCTTACTTTGGAAAAAATGCAAAAAGATTTAACTGATACTGAACCTTTTATTCTTGCTAGCGATCCACGAGCAAAAGAACTGTTAGAAAAATGCTATGGAAAATCTAAAGAAGAAAATGATCGCAAGAAAAAATTGTTCAAAAAATACGGTATCGCTTTAAGTAAACCAAGATTTGTGGACGGAAAGACAACAAGGGTACATTGCATTGAAGATCCACACGCTTTCCATAGTTTATATGATTAATTACTATATATTACTAGCAATTACAATAGACTTACAGGGTTAAAGTGTTGATATATAAGGTTCTTACACGTATTACATGGTTTTATAGTTTAAGAGTATTATTTTTTATATACACACTCTTTATTATAGAGAATCGTGTAATCGTGTAATTTTTAAAAAACATAACGAATTTAAGTTGATATATCAGTGTTTCAAGCGAATTACAGGCCATTACAAAAGCTAGTAATTATTACACGCTAGGAGGTTTTAGAAGTGGATTGTTACGAAGCAGCGTTACTTCTATTAGAAGATGAATACCAGACAATACCAATAAATTATTATAAACGGCCTAAACTGGAGTTTAAGAATGTGCCTATCACTAAAGAATTTATTGAAGCGAATAAGACAGTGTACCAAGAAGCAAAAGGGCTTGTTTTATTGTGTCGTGGTATCTGGTGTATAGATATTGATGTAAATCACGATGAAGGAGAAAACGGCTTTGAAAGTTTACAGGAGTTGGAAGATGTGTGGCCGGACATAGTCAAGAACGGTCAAAATACTTTTGTTCAAACTACGCCCAGAGGTGGTAAGCATTTAGTTTTTCGCAAAGTGGACGGCATAGACTACCGGCAGCATATCGGCTATTTAAAAGGTGTAGACATCAAAGCGCAAGATAACAACTTTTTTGTTTTAACTGGAAGCCAGACTGTTTCCGGAGAGTATACGAACAACGGTAAAGACATTGCTTATTTTGACGGTACTTATATAGATTATTTTGACGGTACATTTGAAGATCGTATCTTTTCTAGTGGCGGCAGCTACGATAAGCAGACATTAGAAAAATATGATACTAAGTACATTATGCCGGAATATAAATTTTCTAGTATGCCGAGTTTTGAACGCAAGGGAGGAGCCGGAAAACAGGCCTACCAAAGAATAATAGAATGTACCAGTGAGAACAGAAATGATGATTTGTTTCTTGCTGCAACGTATGCCAAGCAGTGTGATGTACCGCTAGAGCCCTTGAGAATCCTTATAGGTGATAGCAAGAACGGCGATACATTTACAGAGGAAGAATGGCAAGCAACGGTTGATAGTGCAAACAGTTAGAAAAAAATAAGGTTTCGTGAAATTGTGCAGCCTTTACCATAAGTGAGTATTTGATTAAGGAGAGAAAAAGTAATGAGTGAGAAGCCAAGTAGAGCAAAATTAATGATCAGAGGAGAGACAACACATGAAAATCAATACGAATTTGACAGAACGAGAAGAAGCAGTGCTTAAATTAATCCCTAGAGGTGCAGCAGTCAAAAGAACGTCAACAGAAATCGGTTCAATCATTGGATTAGAGAAAAGAAAAGTTCAGTATGCCGTTAATCGTTTAATCAAAAAAGGCAATCCGATTGTAGCGAAAAGAAACGGTAAAGATCGTGGGTATTATGTAGCAACTACGCCAACAGAATTGGCCGAGGGTTTGGAAGCACTGAAGAAACAGCAGCGAGAAACAGAAGTCCGTATTCAGTTAGTACAACAAATTGATTTAGAGCAGTGGAAAAAGGAGCATACCAATGAAAAATAATGTACCGGTACTATTAGGATTTAATAGAAGTAAATCAGACAATTCTTTGATGGTATGGTGTCCTTATTGTAGCGAATGGCATAACCACGGAAACGAACAAGGCCACGTTATAGCGCACTGCACAAATAATCAATCGCCGTTTAAAGAAACCGGCTATCGTATTAAGAAAGTAACGAAAACAGACATGAAAAAAATAGTACATTTTAATGATTGAACGAAATCAAAAAGAACGCTTGGAGTATCAAGAGCTAAGGCATTAAAAATAAACTTGTGATTATGCTATATATTCGCAAATGATTAAACGATAAAAAGGCGGCTAAAGTACATGAGTAGATTAATATTTATAGACGATCAAGGGAATCAATCAAACTTATATATTTCGAACTTTTGCAAACTAGAAATTTCTGTTCAGGACGGAAAAATTATAAATGTAATGAAGAATGAAAGGCAAAAATTTGTACCGTTAAAAACACCTAGAAACGTTGAGGAATCAATAAAAATTACAATAGATGAGTAGAAAAATATCGTAAAAAATGGTATAATGAATGTAGTTGAATAGTTTGTTTTGTCTGACTGTGAATAACAGAGGATATAAAGATTTCATCATTAATTTGGTGGTCTTTGTATCCTCTTTTTTTACTTTTTAGGGAGGTAGATATGGAAGAATTTAGCTTAGAGAAGTATTTAAACATTGCAGCAGTAATTGACGAACTAGAGCAGCGCAAACGAGAAACACGCCTATCTATATACAATCAAACACTAGCTACTCATGTTGTTTATGATGAATTAGGTATGCACACTAAAGCGCCAAAGATTGAGTATATTGTTTCTGATAACGTGGTGGCGTGTGAACTGATTGACGAACGTATCAAGCGCCTAAAGGACAAACAGAAGTATTTTATCCAATTCATAGATAAATTGCCTAGAAACGAACGTGAGAGCCTTTTAGGTGGTACTGCAAGCGAAAGCGTACAGGAAAAAGCGCTAGATGAAATATACGAGATCGAAACGGCTATATGTTTCAAGTATGGCTTTAAGCCACCAATGGAACGTATACAGGTTAATGACCCACTGGAGGACTTAGATTTGATGATTGAGGTGTTTTCAGCAAGCGATATGCCTATCCGGTTGAAGTGGTTCTTTGCGCACTGGAAAGGGTATGTAATCAATCGTGAGTATTTAAACGAAAGAGAACGATATGCAGCACTGATTTTCTTTAAAGGTTTAAAACAGTTAGATCAAGATGAACTCACACTACTAAAAGAAAAGTATTACACCGACAGACCGGCGCAAGCTAACTTTATCACTGGAATATCAAAAACCTATCTTCAGTATTCTGATGAAGTAATGGCTATGAAGTTAGATATACCTATCCGAGAGTACAGAATGAAGCGTATAAAAATTGAGAAAAAGCTAGAAATGATATTGCAGAAAGTCAAACAAGAGCAAAAAGAATATCTATCGAATCAAGCCGAGGAGTTCACGCTTAAAACTGGAAGATTGTATCTAAAGTCTTTTGAAGTCACTGCACTAGGTAGGGTATTACCAGAATATGTTTTGACCCAAGACGGCAGACAAGCGAAAGTGTTTCATAAAGACGACAAATTGGCGAAAGATTTTATATACAAGTTAGGTATGGAAAAAGAACCACTAAAAGAAAGAAAACATGATTATGATTACGAATGTGTCTTTCAGTGGGAATAAAAAAATAGAAAAGAGGAAAAAAGAATGGAATTGATTTTGAAAAGTAACGTGGAAGATTTATTGGAAGAAGAATTGCTAGATATTTATGTGCTATCTAAGAATGCAAAAAGCAAAGAAGAAAAAAAGGCTTATGCTAGAATGGCGAAATTGGTTTTAAATCAAAATAAAAAAGAATCAATAAATTTTAACGATATGCTACAAGAAGCTACGAATTTTAGATTTAGTCTTTTAAATAAAAAAGAATCAAACTAGGAGGAGTACATGAAAACAAAAGATGATTTTTTCTCAGATAGAGATTGGGAAAAATATTTAGAAGATCAAGAAAAAGAACTTAATGCTGAACAAAAGGAACAGGAAGAAGAAGCCCTTAAAATCAGTAAGTTTGTAGCTGAATCAAGAAAGAAAAGAGTATCTACTGTACCAAAGAATAAACAAACGATTATTAATAAAATTAAAACGAAAATCAAAGGGGACAATTAAACATGAAAACAAAAACTATTGAAATGCCTTATGTATCAGAATTACTAGAGATCGATACAAATTTGAATGATTTAGAAAAAGAATTAGATACTTTACTTGCTGCAAAAGAAAAGCAAGAACAATCTACTGGAAAATTTAGTTTAGATTCGTTTAAAGCAGTAAAAGGAATCAAACAAGATATTGAGGACTTAGAGAAAGTGATTGCTGATGCGTACAAAGTAAGAGCGCAAATTGTAAGTGAAGTAAAGCATCAGTATATCAAACAAATTGAATCAGAATGTAGAGCGCTTGATAATGAACTCTTGCAAGAAGCGTATTCTTTATTTGAGGGTAAAGACTTCAAACAAGTAACTGCTAATCTTTATAAACTATCAGAGTTATTAGAGGCAAAAAGAGTTATGTATAAAAGTAATGATGCTGCTTTAAATCAACTTGTAAAAGTATTTGGAATTGAAGTTAGTCAACACGATCTACCTACTAGATTAAGTTTTAATAGCCCACAAGGTGTGAGAGCTTATGCTACTAAAATTAGAAGATCTTTAGATGAATGGTTAAAGGTAGAAATTTTTAAAGGAATTCATTCTAAACCGTTTGAAATTAAAAAGTAGGATAGCCCCCGTTATAAAATATTTTTTTGAAAATTTTACAGAACGGAGTGCAACCTCGAAAAAACACACGGGTTTCTCTCTATAACCCCACCCCTAAAAGAAAGGAGGTAGATTCTTGAAAAAGAAAGAACGATTAATGCAAGAGAAAGCGGAAGTTGAGCGTTTAATGGCGATTTTTACCGAAGTACCAGACAAGAAACTCAAAACTGTCAGAGGTCTGATTGCAGAAGCAGCGTTTATGGTTGTGACGCTTAGAGAATTAAAAGAAATCATTCAAAAAGACGGCGTATTAGATCAAATGGAACAAGGAAGTTATTCAATCTTGCGAGAGCATCCGGCTTTAAAGTCATACAATGCAATCGTACAAAGATATACCACTGTTACTGAAAAATTAGTTGCGCTACTTCCTAAAGATGAAGAAATAGATCCGTACATTAACGAATTTAATGATTTTCTAGCCAAAAGAGAATAAAGAGAGGTGCATTATGAAGAAATATAAAACTTTATCAGACTGTATCGGAGAATTTGATGATTTTTGGATAAGTTACGCTTTAAATATTCAAGATAAAAATGCTTATAACGATTATAAATATATTTATACGGAATTGATGAAAATAAAAGAAGATTTTAATTGTGTATCTTTAAAAGAACAATTAGAGCATCGTAAAATGTATAAATTATCTATCAACTTGTTAAACAAGAGAATATTGTTAGTAAAATTCATTTTAAATAAATTAGAAAGTAAAAAAAGTTTGAAATCAAAATCTTTCGATTCTTTATTTAACAATATGCTAAAGGCGGAAAATAAATTTATTGCATATAGGAAAGGAGGGTAGTTTATGGCTAAAAAAACAAAAGAATCTGACGTTATTCTGAATTTCAGAATGAATGGTGAGGTTGCTTATTCTAAGAGTATCAAACAAATCAATGACGATATGCGAGTTGCTAATTTAGAGTACAAAAATCAAATATCATCGATGGATAAAAACGCAAGCGCAACTGAAAAACTAACTGCTGCAAAGCAAAAATTAGAAAAGCAAGTTGCGATCATGACTGCAAAAACTGAAGGTTTGCGCGAAGAATATCAGAAATCTGTCCAAGAAACAGGACAGTATTCAGCGAAGTCGCAAAAGCTTTATGAAATGCTCTTGAAATCGGAAACAAGCGAAAATAACTTACGTAAAGCGTTAGAAAAAACAAATGATGCACTAGAAGCACAAGGAAATACTTCCATTTCCACTGCTGAAAAATTAAAAAAGATAGAAGCGGCCGGAAAAAGTATTGAAAAAGCCGGCAAAGGGCTTTCTGTTGGTGTTACAACTCCACTTATCGGTATTGCAGCAGCTGGCACTAAAGTCGCTACTGATTTGAATAACTCTCAAAAGCAAATACAAGCTGCGTTCGGTTTAACTGCCCAAGAAGCAGAAAACGTGAATAATGCGGTGGAAAATGTTTTTGCAAGCGGTATGGTTGAATCTGTGGATGAATCAAAAGAAGCGGTTATCAGTTTAATCAATCAGTTTCCAAAGTTGAAAACGGCGAGTGCTGATACAATTCAAGATATGACAGAAAAAGCCTTGTCTTTAGAAAAGGCGTATGGTTCAGATTTTGAAGAAACACTTAGAGGGGCAAACTCTCTTATGGACGCTTACGGAATTTCTGGAGAGAAAGCTATGGACCTTATCACAGTAGCTTCTCAAGGTGGACTGGATAAGACACACGAACTGGGCGACAACTTAGCAGAATATGCAACTTTGTTTGAACAGAGCGGATATAGCGCAGAAGAAATGTTCACAATCTTAAAAGCCGGTTTAGATGGTGGCGCTTATAACTTAGACAAAGTGAATGATTTGGTAAAAGAATTTGGTATAAGACTATCTGATGGTTCTATAGAAAAAGCTGTTGAAGATATGGGCGGCGGTTTTCAACAAGTATTTAAAGAAGTGAAAAATGGCGAGATTACGGCCGGACAAGCATTTCCTAGAATGGTAGCTGAAATCAATAAACTTGGTTCAGAACAAGAAAAAGCGGCGGCTATTTCAACTATCTTTGGTTCTTTAGGAGAAGATGCCGGAATTAAAGTAATTACTGCAATGGGGCAAGCAAATGAAGCTACTAAAGAATTTCAAAACTCATTGGAAAATTCAAAAGATGCGGCTGAAAACTTTAAAAACGGTATTGAGGAAACTGTAACCTATCAACAAGCCATGAATAGCTTAATGATCGCAGCAAGCGAAGTGGGAGAAGTCTTTGCTCCTTATCTACAAAAAGCAGCAGAAGCACTAAAAAGCTTTGCTGAATGGTTTAGAAGTTTAGATGATAACACTAAAAACATGATTGTGACGATTGGAGCGGTAATTGCTGCGGTTGGTCCAATATTAGTTGCTCTAGGGAGTGTTTTAGGGGCAGTTAGTAAAATATCTGGAGCAGTCGAATTTTTATCAGGGGCATTTACTAAATTATACGGTTTTTTGTTAGCTAATCCTTTTATTTTAGTTATTGCCGGTATTGCCGCACTCGTTGCTGGCTTTATTTGGGCATATAACAATGTCGAATGGTTTAGAAATGGAGTCAATGCTTCATTCACTTTTATAAAAGATGTGATTATCGGAGCGTTTAGTGCAGTTTGGGAAAATCTAAAAGGAACGTTTACTGGAATACTTGATTTTATCAAAGCGCAAATCGAAAATATGAAACTTATTTTTAATGGGATTATTGATTTCTTTACTGGTGTATTTACTGGTAATTGGGAACAAGCATGGAATGGAATCATCAACGTATTTAAGGGTATTTTTGGTTCTATACTCGAATTTGCTAAAGCACCTATTAACGGAATGATCAAGTTGATCAATGACTTTATCAATTTAGCAAATAAAATCAAAATTCCAAAAGGTATACCACCGATCGGTGGCATAGGTATCAATATACCGAAAATACCATATCTAGCAAAAGGTGGTTCGCTTATCGATGGTCAAGCGATCGTAGGCGAAGCAGGTCCAGAATTATTATCTGTCAATCGAGGTAAAACGACTGTCACACCTCTATCTGATCGTGAAAAACGAGAAGGTATCGGAGGTAAAGGTAGTCAAACAACAGTAAATCAAACGATCACTATTGGCAATGTAGATGCAAATAATCCAAGTGAATTGGATAAACTAAACAGAAAATTAGCAAAGGCTTCACGTATGGCCGGAGCGTTTTAAAAAAATAAAGTCACTTTCTTTAGTAGAGAGTGGCTTGTTTATTATAGTATAGTAATTTATAAAAAAAGATTACGTCCATATAATTGTGTAAAAGATAAAAGGCCATGTAACAGCCCTTTTACGGTACAATGTTTTTAACCACAAAAACATACCCAGGAGGACGTTACATGACCCAAGTACATTTTACACTGAA
>NZ_JBSMXK010000016.1:0-63060 GCF_053761865.1 Enterococcus bulliens | reverse complement strand
CTAAAAACACGCATATCAAAACACTAAAACGAGTAAGTTACGGATTTAAATCCTTTGACAATATGAGAACGAGAATTTTTATGATGAATCAATTAATCGTCATAAAATAACAAAAAAATCAGAGGAAACAGATTTCTCTACTTCCTCTGATTTATAAAATTTCTCTTCATCAGTCCTTATTGACGAAGAGCCATTTTTATGTATAAAAAGGAATAATCTCTCACACAAACTAAATAAGCACCTACCGTTTGTCTACGATAGATGCTTTTAGTAAGAATAGTCGTTGTCCATTAGGAAAATTCTCTCCTATGCGATTTTTTCTAGTTCTTTTACTGCTTGTTCAATTGTCGTACCGGTAGCTACTTTGTTGTGATCTGTTGTCGAAAAAACGATAAATAGATTCAACTCAGTATCTAGTGTTACTTTGTACTCTAATTTTTTGTTTGTGAATGTCATATGGCATTCTCCTTTCTGTGTTGTATTGAAAGGCAACCATAACGTCTTCTATAACGAAATTCCACCTTTAGTATACACCTCATGTGAAAAAATTGTCAAATTAACTATAAGGATTCTTAAGCTTTTTTTCAGTAAGAATCAAGAAAGGATAGGCAAAGATGTGAAATTATGATAAAGTGAAGCGATGTGTCGCTGGAATTTAGAAACGAGGAATAAAATGGATAACAAAACAGCAAAAATGTTAGATCTAATCAAGCAAAAAAAACAACAAGGTGAAAAACCTGCTTCAAAAGATACACCTAAAAATGACCGTACGCGTATGCGCAAAGGGCCAAAAATCTATATTAAGTAAAAAAACCAGCAAATTTGCTGGTTTTTTTGTATGGTTGAACGTGTTTCTACTATTATAATAGCGAAATAAGTTAAACAAAGTAGTAAAGTAATGGTCTATATGTAAAAAATAACAATATTTTATTGAATTAATTTTTACATATTTGTAATATAAGAACAAATTTTCGTATTTTTGATCTGGATTTAAGAAATTCTCAAAAATTTTTTGGTTTTATTGTTAAGATAAGATTACATAAAAAATATTACAAACCTTGATAAATTAGGATTTTGTATTTAAAAAAATAAAATATCGCCTGTTTTTTTCGAAATCGCCTTTTTTGAAATATTTCGTTACATGGTTGTCACCAAAAGGGACTTAGAAGTTGTTATTATAGTCCTTGTCGATGAGTTACTTAGAAGTTTTCGAAATTAAAGGAGATATTTACACATATGAAATTTTTTAAATCACTAGCATTAAGTACAGTAGCATTAGTTGGATTTGTCGCTTACACTGGTACAGCAAATGCTGACGAAATCAACTATATAATCCAACCAAATGATACATTATCAGAACTATCATTAAAATACTTCGGTTCTGCTAATTACGTAAATAAAATTGCTGAAGATAACAATATCGCAGATCCTGGTATGATCTACGTTGGTGAAACTTTAGTAATCAACACTAATGGTGAAGTTGCAACTGCAGCACCTGTACAACAAGCGCCAGTACAACAAGAAGCAGTAGTAGAACAAGCACCAGTACAACAAGAAACAACTCAAGAAGCAGTGGTAGAACAAGCTGCTCCAGCAACAACTTATACTTCATCAGCTTCAGGTAGCGAATCTGCAGCAAAAGAATGGATCGCACAAAAAGAATCAAGCGGTTCTTACACTGCAACTAATGGTCAGTACTATGGTCGTTACCAATTAACAAACACTTACCTAAACGGTGACTACTCAGTAGAAAACCAAGAACGTGTAGCAGATTCATATGTACAAAGCCGTTATGGTTCATGGTCAGCTGCTCAAGCTTTCTGGATGGCTAATGGTTGGTACTAAGATTTAACAGACTTTTAAGGCACTTTCCTTTGTGGAAGTGTCTTTTTTTAAACGGCTTTTTTGAATGTTTCTTAAGTTATTAGTATAATAGAGATGTTTGTGAGCAAGTAGAGATAGGAGCATATACATGAAAGAAAATTTTTGGGCAGATCTACCGAAGCCTTTTTTTATTTTAGCACCAATGGAGGATGTGACTGACGTCGTCTTTCGTCATGTTGTGAAAGAAGCGGGCGCACCAGATGTCTTTTTTACCGAATTTACGAATTCAGATAGTTACTGTCATCCAGATGGTAAAGATAGCGTCCGTGGTCGCTTAGTGTTTACGGAAGACGAGCAACCCGTTGTTGCGCATATTTGGGGCGATAAACCTGAATTTTTCCGCGAAATGAGTATCGGAATGGCAGAAATGGGTTTTAAGGGCCTTGATATCAATATGGGATGTCCAGTACCGAATGTGGCCGAAAGGGGAAAAGGTAGTGGATTGATCAGACGACCAGCTACGGCGGCAGAATTGATTGAAGCCGCAAAAGCAGGTGGAATTCCAGTCAGTGTTAAAACGCGGATTGGTTTTGAACAGATTGATGAGTTAGAAGGGTGGATCACACATCTATTAGAACAAGATATCGTGAATCTATCTGTTCATTTGCGTACGCGTAAGGAAATGAGTAAATACCCAGCGCATTGGGATATGATCCCTAAAATCGTCGAATTGCGAGATAAAATCGCACCACAAACCTTGATTACGATCAATGGTGACATTCCAGACCGTAAAACTGGTTTAGAATTAGTTGAAAAATACGGTGTCGATGGCGTCATGATCGGTCGAGGAATCTTTAAAAATCCATTCGCTTTTGAAAAAGAACCCAAAGAACATTCGTCAAAAGAATTACTAGACCTATTAAAATTACAGCTAGATCTACAAGATAAATACTCAGAGCTTGTACCACGTTCGATCGTAGGTCTACATCGCTTCTTTAAAATCTATGTCAAAGGATTCCCTGGAGCCAATGATTTACGAGTAAAATTGATGAATACAAAATCAACGGATGAAGTTCGAACGATTTTAGCTGAATTTGAAGGATAAATAAAAAAACACTAGTCAGTAGGCTAGTGTTTTTTTATTCTAATTAGATTACGTTCATTATTGTTATTTTTTTGTTATACTTTTTTTAAAATAAAGAAAAAGGAGTGAAGGGGTATGGATAAAGCAAAACATCAAGAGCGCCAATTAGTGCGTTCGGAATCTTTACATAAGCATATTTCAGGCAATCTTAACTTTGACTGGCCTGATCTAGCGATTTTATTTTGTGCGGTAGTTATCGCAAGCGTAGGGTTGGCTGAAGAAAACTCTCCGATCATTGTCGGTTCGATGCTAATTTCACCGTTGATGAGTCCGTTATTAGGAGTCGGTTATGGAATTACTCGGCGGGAATTTACCATGATCAAACAAGGGGCGTTATTACTAGGTTTACAGTTGATGATTAGTCTAGTTGCATCTACCGGTTATTTTCTTGTTATGCAAAATGCGACTGTTAATGAAGCGATCCTAAGTCGTACGAGTATCACAGTTGGTGTCGCGATCGTGGCCTTTTTTGGTGGTTTAGCGGCCATTATTGGTTCAGCTAAAAAAGATTCTGGTAATATTTTACCAGGTGTTGCGATTGCTGCTTCACTCATGCCACCACTTGCAACGGTAGGGTTTGGATTAGCCAATGCTTCTTGGGATATTGCTCTATATGCAGGAGAATTATTCTTTTTGAATGTTGGCATGATTATTTTAGGTGCTGCTCTTGGGACCTTGCCGATCGTTAATCGGCAACGAGCAGAAAAACGTAATGATAATCATAAGTGGAAAAGTAAAGGAAAATAAGGGAATGTGATAAAAGTCTATCACATTTTCTAAAAATCGAATAAACGGTGTTCCAGAAGGAGTTCCTTTAAGAAATAAGCCGCATCATTATCGAAATAGATGAATCTATTATCGGGATGATGCGGCTTATTTCTTAGGATTATCCACTTCAGTCACCGTCTCTTTTAATATTCACGGTAAAAGGCACGTGTTTTTTGTGTGCTAACTTCTTTAAAACCAGTTGCTTCATAAAAGCGTTGCGTTTTGGTACTATCATCAGTCAATAACATCTTTTGTCGAACATGAGGATAATCAGCTACTAGCTGTTCTAATAATCGTTTACCATGTCCACGACGTTGATAATCAGGATGGACTAATAGGTCTTGAATATACAAAATCGTCTCACCATCGCCAACTGCTCGAATGAGGGCGATTAGTTTCGTGTGGTCCCATAATGTATGGACAACAAGTGATTGTTCGATGGCGTGTTTTAATGTGTCTGGTTCAGTCGTGTAGGCATACCAACCAACTGAATTGTAAAGATCTAACAACTCGGTCAAGGGAATCTGTTTTGTTGTTTTCTTTTCCATAGTAATCTTCCTTTCGTGGATCTGTCTTCTACTTTTAGAATATGCTATTCTAGAAGAAAAAGAAAGTAGGTCGAAGATGTTTACAACTCAAAATAGCGGCAAGCTCGTTACTGTTCGTCCATTAAAACATTCGGATTATAATAATTGGTTGGACTCATTTTTACAACGTCGACCTTCCCAACATCAGTATGATGAAGGGGCGATCGATATGAATGAGTGTACACCAGAATGGTTTGATGCACTTGTTTTACGCCAACAAAGTTTAGCGGCACAAGATGATACTTATGTTTTTGGAATTTTTCGTCAATCGGATGGAAAACACCTCGGCGCGATCGACTTTACGACCTTACTACGTGAAGAATTCCAATGGGCTAGAGTAGGCTATACGATCCATAATCAATATTGGCAAAAAGGTTATGGCAAAGAAGCGATGCAGCTAGCTCTAGCTATTGGACAAAAAGAATTGGGTTATCATCGCATTGAAGCACATATTAACTTAGATAATCTTGCTTCACAAAAATTAGCGGAATCGATTGGGATAGAGTATGAAGGGGTACGTAAAGGATTTATCTTTGAAAATGGTGAGTGGGTGGATCATGTGATCTATACTGCAGTGAAGTAGGAAAGAGGACTCAATATGGAAAAAATTATCTCAGTCGTAGGTGCGATTTTAATCGAAGATGGAAAGATTTTAATTGCGCAGCGTGGACCAGGTCGAGCGCTAGCAAATTTATGGGAGTTTCCAGGTGGAAAAATCGAAAAACATGAAACAGCAAGAGAAGCATTGGTTCGCGAGCTAAACGAAGAATTAAACATTACCGTTCAAGTCGAAGAAGACTTATTTGATCACACACGCTATGTCTATGATTTTGGTATCGTTGAACTGACGACATATCGCTGTCAGTTAGTAAAAGGCATACCAAGATTGACAGAGCATGTTGCTATAAAATGGGTCGAGCCTCATGAATTAGATCCTGACGTGTTTGCTCCGGCTGATATTCCAGCAGTTGAAAAATTGAAAGTGCAAGGAGTCTGATCAATGGCGACATTAGAAGAAGGACTACAAAAGGGATTTATCGACCGCCAGATAGCGACCAGTCGTTATGTTCCTAAAATGATCATCAACCAACCAGAAAACAAAGAATTTTTAGCAACAGTTTTGCAAGAAGAGTTAAGTCAATGTGAGACATTTGACTTTTCGGTTGCGTTTATTACGCAAAGTGGGCTAAATGCTTTGAAAGTCCAGTTGGCTGATCTTCATCGACGAGGAAAGAAAGGACGATTGTTAACGTCGACTTATCTAGCATTCAATGCACCAGAGATCTTTTATGCCTTGTTGCGCATCCCTAATTTAGATGTGCGCATTTCAAAAACACCAGGATTTCATGCGAAAGGTTATTTATTCAAGCGCGAAGAATACACCTCATTTGTGATCGGTAGTTCAAATTTGACGTTACAAGCTTTGAAGCAAAATTATGAGTGGAATGTGTTATTGACATCGAAAGAAAATGGCGAGATCTTACATCAACTTATCGCACACTTTAATGACGAATGGCAAAAAGCACAAGCTTTAACAACAGAATGGATTTTGGATTATCAAAAAAGTTATCAACAAGAATCTTTTAAAAAGGTCAAAGATTTAGAAATAATTGACCCAAATGAAAAATATATCGTACCAAACCGAATGCAAAAAGCTGCTTTGGAGAATCTGGTCCAATTACGAGAGACTGGTGCAAGAAAAGGTCTGGTCATCTCTGCAACTGGAACGGGAAAAACCTATCTAGCTGCGTTTGATGTGATGCAAGCAAAACCTAAAAAAATGTTATTTGTTGTCCATCGAGAACAGATTTTACGTGCAGCAAAAGCTTCTTTTAAAAAAGTAATCGGCGGGTCTGATCAAGATTTCGGAGTATTTTCTGGAAATCAGCGTGAATTGGAAGCTAAATATGTATTTGCTACGATCCAAACATTGTCAAAACCTGAACATTTAGCCTTATTTCAAGCCCAAGATTTTGATTATATTTTAGTCGATGAAGTGCATAAAGCAGGAGCAGATTCCTATTTACGCTTATTCGATTACTTTGAACCTCAGTTTTTACTTGGGATGACTGCAACACCAGAGCGTACGGATAATTTTAATATTTTTGAATTATTTGATTATAACGTAGCGTATGAGATTCGCTTACAAGATGCTTTAGCAGAGGATCTACTGTGTCCTTTTCATTATTTTGGTGTGACCGATTTTGAGATCGATGGAGAAATTTTTGATGAAACAACTTCTTTAGATCGACTAACACTAGATGATCGGTGCCATTTTTTACTAGAAAAATTGGCGTATTATGGTTGTGATGATTTAATTCCAAGAGGATTGGTCTTTTGTCGTTCACGTGAAGAAGCACGGATCCTAAGTGAAAAATTCACAAAATTAGGACATCCTTCCAGCTACTTGACCGGGAGTCATACGATCAAAGAACGGGAATATGAGATCGAGCGACTTGAAAAAAACGACCTAGAATATATTTTTACAGTCGATATCTTCAATGAAGGGATCGATATCCCGAAAATCAATCAAGTCATCATGCTACGTGCCACACAGTCGAATATTATTTTCATACAACAACTTGGTCGAGGATTGCGTAAAGATCCATCGAAAGAATTTGTGACAGTGATCGATTTTATTGGGAATTACCAAAATAACTATATGATCCCTATGGCCTTATCAGGAGATGTGAGTCGCGTCAAAGAGCGATTACGCAAAGATACAGTTGAAACAAATTACTTAACTGGTCTTTCGATGATCAACTTCGAAGAGATTGCTAAACATCGTGTATTTGATGCTATTGACCGTGCTAAATTAGATAGTATGAAAGAACTTCGAGAATTGTATTTCCAAGTAAAACAACGCGTAAATCGGATCCCGACTTTACTAGATCTCGAAAAAAGTGGAATTATCGATCCTTTAGTGATTACCGATAAATATAAAAACTATCCGCAATTTTTATTGAAACTCAAAGCAATCGAGCTGGATTTTCCGGAAACGATGCTAGGTTATTTTACTTTTTTCTCACAAGAATTGCTATCTGGAAAACGAAAGCAAGAATTATTGCTATTAAAAAAATTGTTATTTAAAGAAAAAATAAGTTTCAAAGAATTGAATCTTTTATTTGAACACTTTAATTTAAGTACAGCATCCTTTACGATACGATCTGTCATTGATACACTAACGACTGATTTCTATCGTGGAGGTGTCAAACAGACCTATCAAGCGTATGCTTTTATCAAAATCAAAGATCAACAAGTCCAATTAAGCGAAGCGTTCCAACAAGCACTAGGCAATCTACAATTTAAACAGTTTTTTGTAGATGCTCTTGAAACGGCAATCCATAAAGCGGCTCGATATGATCAAGAACCCTTTACATTACACGAAAGCTATCGTCGGCGCGATGCCTTACGTTTACTTGGTTTTAAGGAACAAATGGTCGATCAAAATATCGGTGGGTATACGTATGATCGCGAGCGTAAACAGTTTGTAATCTTTGTAACGTTAAATAAAGGGGAAGCTTTTTCGGGTGCACAGATGGCTTACGAGGATCAATTATTAGATGTAGAAACGATGCACTGGTTCACAAAAGCCCCACGTAAACTCACCTCGCCAGAAGTGAAGATCATGTTGGAAGAAGAAGGGTGGAGCTATCATTTATTCGTAAAAAAATCAGATGATGAAGGTACGAATTTTTATGCTTTAGGACAAGTTATACCAATCAAAGAAACCATCGAGCAAGAAGAAAAACCAACAAATCAAGGAACAAATAAATCTGTCGTTCAGATGAATCTGAAACTTAAGGATCCATTACCGTATGATCTATTTCGTTATTTTACGACATAAAAAAAGGAGATGTGATAAAAGTCTATCATATCCTCTAAAAATTGAATAAATGGTGTTCCAAAAGTAGCGCTTTTAAAAATAAGCCGTACTATTACCGAAATAGAAGAGTCTATTATCGGAATGGTGCGGCTTATTTTTTAGAGCTGCCCACTTCTGTCACAACCTCTTTTTTTGTAACCAATTTTTTGCTTCTTCGACTTCAGCATAGGTCAACTGATGTGAATGGGTCCATAAAGCAGTCACCGTAGCTCTGCGATTTTCTAATAGCTCTAGCACATGTTCACTTTCTTTAACTGGAACGATTGGATCATGTGTGCCTAGGGTTACAAAGAAGGTAGATTGCGATAGTTCTTGATCTGCAATCTGTTTTACAGGATACATCGGGTGAAATAAGATTCCTTTTTTAAACCGATTGGATTGGTCGATTAAAAGCTTTAAGGCAATATTCGCTCCATTTGAGTAGCCAACAAAGACTAATTTTTGTAGATCGAGTTGATTTTCTTCAAAAAAAGTGACTAAAAAATCAGCTAATTTTTCACCTTGTTCGTGCAAATCTTTTTCGTCATATACACCCTCAGCTAAGCGTTTAAAAAAGCGTGGCGCTCCATTTTCTAAGACATTGCCCCGAATACTTAAAATACTAGCATTAGGATCTAAAGCTTCGTGTAAGGGAAGTAAAGAAAACTCATCGCCACCAGTACCATGTAATAAAACGAGGACGGGTGCATCTGTTTTTCCTTTACGAAATTGATAATGAAACATAGTAGACCTCCTTAGTTTAGTGGACGGGCGATCGTAGTGATCTCACCGATTGTGGCATAATCGTTACCTGCAAGGCGACTGACTGCCGCTAATTTTCGTGGATCGATCTTGCCTTCTTCATAGATCGTGTCCTCGATTTGAAAAGCTTCGATCTTAAGTAAAAGTAGATCAGCAGTTACTTGTTCTTGATCAAAAATCGGAACGTGTTGGTAAAGACTTGTTTCAAAGCGAACTTTTGCTTGCTTTAGTCCGGGCGTTTTGATCAGCGTCGAGTCTACTAGATCAAAAGGGGCACGGGTGAGTTCACTGGTATCTGGAGCAAGTGGTGCGGCTGTTTCATTGGCTAACGTGACATTGTCTTCATCTAAAATATGCACTACGGCTTCTTTACTCTCAAGTATATTACTCGCGGTATCTTTTAGTTGGCCATTTGCACGTTGGACCGAAACGGAGATTACTGTCGGATTGGTACTCACGATCGAAAAATAACTAAACGGTGCGATGTTGACTACGCCATTTTCAGTGAGGGTACTGATCACAGCCACCGGTCTAGGAATGATCGAACCGATCAATAACTTGTAAATCTCACGATCCGTTAATTCTTTTGGTGTTAAAGTAAGCATATACTCAGTCCTTTACGTAAATTTAGGTAAGTGTAGCATAATTTCGTCACGTTGGTGTTCATATTGTTTCGGTAATTTTAACTGGCTACCCAAAGTTTTGGCAGATTCATCGACTGTAAAGCCTGGTCCAGCTGTTGCGATTTCAAAAACGACACCTCCTGGTTCAACAAAGTAGATCGCTTTGAAATAATCGCGGTCTTTTTGTTCCGTAACGGCATAGCCTTTGCTCATTAACTCGTGTTGCCAAGCTAGTTGTGTTGCTTCATCTTCTGCATAAAATGCGATGTGGTGAACCGTTCCGACTCCAAAACGCCCATGGGGAAGTGGCGTGTGAGGAACGATCAATTCATGTCCTTCTACACCAGCTAAAGTGTAACGAGTCATATCATTTGTTTCATGCATTGTCTTAATGCCTAGTGTCTGCAAGGTCGTGTGTGTTTTTAGCGGATCTTCTGACAGTAACACGGCACCATGGAAAGACATGATCGCAGGTGTCTCACGTCTTTCGTTACTTTCGACAAGTGCTAATGCCAAGCCGTGACGATCGGAAAATTCGAGTGTTGGTCGCGCGAAAAGGTTTGTTTCCGTCACGTCTAATCTTCGGGCAGCTAGAGTAGCTTTCCAGTGATCGAGACTACCTTTTGGAATACGAAAGGCGATTCGGCCAACTTGTCCGCTGCCGACTCTTCCTGTATGCCGATTGGGCCAGTTAAAGAAGGTCATTACTAAACCATCATCAAGTGAGTCGGTTCCAAAATATAGATGATACGTAGTAGGATAGTCAAAATTTACTGTTTTTTTGATCAAACGTAACCTCAAGACATTACGGTAAAAGTCTGCAGTCGTTTGTGGATCACCGACGATCGCTGAAATGTGATGGATCTTTTGAATTGCTTGCATCATGTTTCCTCCTTATTTTGGGGTAGAGTCAAATGGACGGATCGATTGTTCGATTTGAGTACGACGGCTTTCTAAAAATGGTGCAAGAGATAGTCGTTCACCCAGTGTTTCATAAGGTTCGTCACCCATAAATCCAGGTTCATCCGTAGCCAACTCGACTAAGATCGCACCGATTCTGACATATAGTGATTCAAAATAATAACGATCGACATAGCTCGAATGATGTAAGCCTAGTTGATCAAAGGCATCTTGCCAGACAGCTAAAGAATCACGATGGACTAAACGAAAGGCTACATGGTGAACTTGGCCATCACCTTGACGTGCGGGTTGACTTGTAGCATCATCGACTAAAATGATTTCTGCACCATTACCACCTTCACCGACTGTGTATAATGTACGATTCGCTATCGTTTGAACTTCTTTAAAGCCAAAAACCGTTTTGAAGATCGAGGCATAAGCTTCAAATTGTGAGATCGTCATTTCGACAGGTCCTAAACCATAGATTGCAAATTCTTGAGGTACCGGTCCTTTTTTCCAAGGAGTTCCAGCAGCAACACCTTGATTGTGTTCATCTGAGATCAATTGATAAGCTTGATCATCAAAATCATAAAAGCGTAGCACTTTTTTGCCAAAATCAGTCGTGATCGCATCGTGTTTGACATCATGTTTGGTAAAACGATCAGCATAATAATCTAAAGCGGCGTCAGAAGGGACTCTAAAGCTTGTACGTGTAATGGCATCTGTTCCGGCGCTTCCTTTTTGACTATTTGGAAAATCAAAGAACGTCATCGTAGTTCCGGGTGTTCCATGATCATCTGCAAAGTAAGTGTGATAGGTGTAGATATCATCTTGATTGACTGTTTTTTTAACTAAGCGCATCCCTAAGATTTGCGTGAAAAATTCATAATTACGTACGACATCACTAGTCATAGCGGTTACGTGGTGGATTCCTAATAATTGATCTTGTTTATTCATTTGGGTTCCTCTTTTCAGTTTAATTTTTTTAGTAGTGATTGAAGTTGTTTCATTTCATCTATCGATAGGGTGTCAAATTTTTTCGTGATCGTCTGTGCGTGTTTTGGAAAGATCTCTTGCATCAATTCCTCACCAGATGCGCTCAAACACAATTCGATAACCCGTTTATCTGTTGGATTTTTTTCACGTAGTACATAACCTTTTTTGACGAGTTGATCAATGACATAAGTTGTACTGCTACTAGCAATCAAAATTTTTTCTTTTACTGCTTGTGTGGTATGGCGTCCTTTGTGATAAAGAAGTTCCATTACCGAAAATTCTGTGATATTCAATCCATAAGCGAGGACATCTTTTTTTGCAAGTTGTTCAAGTTTTGTACTTGTTCGAAGCAAGCGGATATATAAGGGTAAGGCATAGCGTTCTTTATCCATAAGCAACTCCTTTTTAAATTTATTTCGAATTCGAGATAAATATAACTTATTTTTTGTAAGTTGTATAGGAATATGCTCAGCAACAGATAAAGAAATTAAATAACGAAAGTATTGATTTTTTTTGATGCGAATCTTTTTGGGAAAATTTTGACTCATGGTACGATAGTTTTATCAAATGATAAGTTAGAGGGGGAAATGGGGATGAAAACATCCGCAACGGGAAGTAAGATTTTAGTTACAGTGTTGTATCTCATTATGGTCGGTTCGAATGCATTATCGGTACTATTACCGATCAATAATGTATCGATGCAAGAAGTATCTGATTACTATTTTAATTTATTTGCACCAGCTGGGATCACGTTTTCGATTTGGTCGGTGATCTATACACTATTGTTATTATTTGTAATCTATCAATGGATTCCACCGAAACCAAAAAGTATCATGGCAGATCCGAAAGTCGCCGGTCAAGTTCGTTTCATTTTTATTTTAACTTCGATTTGCAACAGTATTTGGATCGTGATTTGGCAATATTTCCATGTAGGACTTTCGGTACTTATCATGATCGTGTTATTGCTTAGCTTGATCTACATCAGTGTGGTATTAGCAAAAGCACAAAAAACCAAAGCCGATTACTGGTTGGTACGCTTGCCATTTAGTGTGTACTTTGGCTGGACGACGATCGCTGCGATCGCGAACATTATTTCGTTCTTCGTCGACAAAAAATGGTCATTTATCAATGATCATCAAGTTGGTTGGACGCTGTTGATTCTGATCGTAGGTTTAGTGATTATTGTCTTTACGACTTTATTTAATTTAGATATTGCCTATGCGTTAACGACGATTTGGGCGTATGCTGGAATCTTGATCAAGCATCAAGCCAAAGACGGCTTTGATGAAAAATATCCATCGATTATGACGACAGTGGTCGTTTGTCTAGTAGTGATTGCTATTACTGCCGTTATTGCGGCATTTCGACTAAGAGCGCGCACGTCGCGTAGTGGATCATTTTTAGAACGATAGAAAAAGGGGTGTGACAAACTTTTGTCACACCCTGTTTTTTATTTAAGTGTAGTTAACTCTTTTTTGTAGCTAAACCAAATGAATAGATAAAGTACTGCAGTTAGTGCTGTGATCGTGATTGGATTGTTGATCAAGATACCAATAAAGATCAAGAACAAGACGATGATCGCAAAGGCTTGGAATGAGATCGCACCAATTTTCTTTTGTTGGATTGCCAACATGAATGCGGCGATCGTGATCAATAACCAAGTGAACAATACTGTATAAGAGATCGATCCAACAAGATAGTTGAATAATTTATCTCCAACAAAGTAAGAAAGGATCACACCCATATATAATGTTCCGGTACAAAATAAAACGGCATTACGTGGAACACGGTGATGATTCAGCTTAGTTAATTTGTTAGCAAAACCACCACGATTTTGTAAACGGAAGTAAAGCGTACGTGATGATGCGTAGACACCAGAGTTGATCGATGAAAACAATGCCAAGACGATGACGAAGTTAATGAAGTCTGCTGCAAATGGGAAATTCATTTTCTCAAAAATCATCACAAATGGGCTTGTTGTACTACTTGCCAAAGTATCCCAAGGGTAGATGATCAAAAGTAAGAACAACGGAATGATATAAAATGAAATGATTCGTCCCATCACACCTTTGATTGCTTTTGGGATCGCTTCTTTAGGATTTTCTGCTTCACTTACAGTAATCGCGATCAATTCAGAACCACCATATGAGTAAATCACGACAAGTAGGGAGCTGATCAAGCCTTTTAATCCGTGTGGTGCAAAGCCACCATGTGCGTTCATATGTTGCACTGTTGGGAATAAGCCTTCAGCGATCGCCATTTTACCGACTAAAAAGACTCCGAAGATGATCAATAAGATGATCACTGAGATCTTCGCAAAAGCTAACCAATATTCTGTTTCAGCAAACAAGCGCACAGAGTAAAGATTGATCACCGTTGTCAAGATCGCAAGGAGTAAGACGAAGAGCCACTGCGGGATATTTGGGAACCACAATTGTAAGAAGCTCGCCGCAGCAACACCTTCTGCGATGATATTGATCATCCAAAGCGACCAATAGATCCAATCGATAAAGTCAGCTGTATGACTACCTAAAATCGGACGAATCAATCCTGATAGACCGTGTACATTGTCATTATGTAAGACTAGTCGTCCAAGACCCCTCATGACGATGAACAGTACGATCCCTCCAAGCAAGAATGCTAATAAGACAGATGGTCCAGCGATTCCGATCGCTTCACCACTTCCCTTAAATAATCCAGCACCGATTGCGCCACCAAGGGCAAGCATCGTAATGTGTCTGGAGGTCATTTGTTTTTGTAACTTATTTTCCATAAAACACCACTTTCTGTTAAACTGACTAAATATGAGAGTTCTTTTTCTTCATTTGGAATTAAACACAAAATATTCTGAAAATAATAACGAAATAAAAATGGCAGAATATTTATTTTGATGAGAAAACCACAATGAAATCATGAGAAATGCTCCGTTTACTAGTGTATCGTAACCAACTGTTATTTAAAAGAAAAGTTTGAGAATAATTTGAAAAATTAAAGGAGTCCTCTACAAAATGGCAAACGAACAAAATGAAACGATGAAAAAAATCAATGCTTTTCGTGATGCTAGAAACTGGCGTCCGGCTCATAATGAAAAAGATCTTGCGTTATCGATCAGCTTAGAAGCTGCTGAACTCTTAGAAATCTATCAATGGAAAAGTGCTAAAGAAGGCAATCAAGACTATGAGCATCTAAAAGAAGAAATCGCAGATGTATTAATCTATAGCTATATATTAGCAGACAATTTGGGGATGGATATCGAGGAGATCATTGCTGAAAAATTAGTCAAAAACGCTAAAAAATATCCTGTACCGACCGAAAATTAGGTGAAACTTGAAGAAATAAATGAAACTTGCTATACTTTAACAAAATAAGACTAAAGTGAGGGATCATCGATTGAAAAATTAAGCCACTGATGAAAGTTGCAGCAAAGCCAGATAAAGGGTGGAGTCTGCAGATTTTCAAGTGAAGCTTGATTTTTCTAATCGAGGGTCTTTTTGTGTTCCCTGTTTTACGCTTTACTTGAAAAGCGCTTCTGGTTTGCTCGTATTTGAACGAGAGAATAGGAGTCTAAATGTCTTCAATTGAATTAAAACAACTAAGTTTTGGCTTTGATCTTCAACAAGAACGATTATTTGATCAGGTGGATCTAGTGATCGATACGAGTTGGAAGTTAGGGTTGATTGGTCGTAATGGTCGTGGCAAAACAACACTGTTGAATTTGTTGTTAGGAAAATACGCGTATCAAGGTGTAATTCAATCGACCAAAGAATTTGTCTATTTCCCACAAACAGTAGTTGATTCGACACAGTTGACTCAATATGTCATTGAAGAATTGATGACAGGTGAGTTTTGGCAAGTCAAACGTGAATTGACGTTACTGGGGATTACACCAGATATCTTATGGCGACCATTTTCCAGTCTTTCTGGTGGCGAACAGACAAAAGTCTTACTTGCTTTACTATTTAGCGAAGAGATACATTTTCCATTGATCGATGAACCGACGAATCATTTGGATAAACAAGCACGCATTCAAGTCGCAAGTTATTTGAAACAGAAAAAACAAGGATTTTTACTAGTGAGCCATGATCGAGGATTTGTCGATGAAGTCGTCGATCATATCGTATCGATCGAGCGTCATCAATTGGTACTCTATCAAGGGAACTTTAGCGTATACGAACAAGAAAAAGCCAATCGGGATGCCTATGAACAAGCGCAAAACGAAAAACTCAAAAAAGAGATCCACCGATTACAAGAAACCGCAGCTCAAAAAGCACAGTGGGCCGGAAATCGAGAGAAGGATAAGACGAAAACTAAAAGAGGCTTTATTGATAGCGAAGATCGACGCGTCAATAAAGGAGCAGTTGGAGCCGATGCGGCGCGAACGATGAAACGTGCTAAGGCGATTATCAAACGTGTTGAAAGTCAGGCTGCTCAAAAAGCGACACTCCTAAAAGAAATCGAGATGGTCGATCAATTGATTATGCATCCAAAACTCACGCACCATGATACGCTGATCGAATGTACGAATCTTCAATTAAGCTACGATGGTATCCCATTGTTTCAACCTGTGTCCTTTTCGATTAAAAAAGGGGAACGACTTGCGATCATTGGACGCAATGGATCAGGGAAATCATCTTTACTGGCTGCGATTTTAGGAATATTTACTGGTGAAATTGCCGGGGAGATCAAAATCGCTCATGGAATACAATGGAGTTTGATCCGCCAGCTCTATGAGGATAATCAGGGATCACTAGAAGCGTTCGCTGAGCAAGAAAAAATCGCGTATCAAGATTTATTGCATAATTTGCGTAAATTAGGTGTGGAACGTGAAACGTTCTTACAAGCAATCGAAACGATGAGCATGGGACAACGTAAACGAGTCGAAGTCGCTCGCTCACTGACTCAAGAAGCCGAAATCTTTATTTGGGATGAGCCTTTAAATTACTTGGATGTCTTTAATCATAGTCAGATCGAAGAAATCATCTTGCGCACGCAACCGACGATGCTTTTGATCGAACATGATCAACGATTTATTGAAACGATTGCGACAGGTATCCTTGATCTAGATCAATCACGTGACTAGATTGTTATTGGACGAATCAAGTAATCTTCTTTACAATAGAAAGAAATTGTAAAAAAAGGTGGGGCAGACGATGTTTGGTGTAGATGCAGGAGTAGTATTAGAATGGCTCGTATTTTTACTGAATTTATTTTCGATCTTGATTTTATTAGTGGGAATCGTGCTCGTCGTAAAAGGAATCTTTTTCACGCAACCAGTCCAGAAAAACTATGCACTAAGAAACAATCGCAATGCTGAAGTACGCAAGATTTTAGCGAGTTATATCTTATTAAGTTTAGAAGTATTGGTCGTGGCCGATATCGTCGAATCGATCTTAAAGCCAACTTGGTTAGATATTTTAAAATTGGCCTTAACCGTCATCATCCGGACCGTCATTTCGTATTTCTTAAATCAAGAAATTGAAGAAAAAGCGCAAGCAGAACACGAGGTGAGCCAATGAGCGCAGAATGTATCGAACAAATCTTATCGTATTTTGAGTACATCGTAAAAACCTTAGAACTATTTGCGATCGTCTGGCTGCTTTGGGGTGTGTTGCTTTCAGCAAAAGATTTCTTTTTGTTTACTTTTGAAAAAGTACCGGTCAAAGACATGCGCATCGAAAAAAATAATGCCATCAAAAAAATGCTCGGCGGCTATATTTTATTAAGTCTAGAGATCTTGATCGCAGGTGGGATCATCGAATCGATTATCAAACCAACACTTCAAGATATCTTTCAACTTGCCGCACTCGTCGTGATCCGAACGATTATTTCCTATTTCCTAAATAAAGAGATCGGACCAGTGGATGTCAAAAAATAATCAATCAAAAAACTGCTATTTGCTCAAGCGAATAGCAGTTTTTTGTATTAAAAATCGAAAAGAATGGTTGCATTGGCTATAGTGTTAAATTAATGATATTTCTATTATATTGAAATAACTAATATTTGTTATTTTAATATAATGATTTAAAAGATTTAAATGCTTATTCAAAGGTTTTTAATTTAAATTATTAGGTAAAAATATATGTAAAATGTTATTTTTATAAAGGGAGAAGTGGGATGAAGAAACGAATCAATATGAACTCTCTACTCATTGTATTCATTACTATAGCCATGAGTAGTCCGATCATAGCTTATGCTCAAGATACACTATCAATGGAAACAATTAGTGTATCAGAAAAAGGGAGTATAGAACTAACAACATCTTCTAGCACACAGACGACTGCGACAGAATCGTGAAAAGAAGCTATAACTACTGAAAATGTGACAACAGAAACAACGACTACTGAAACCACAATAAGTGAAACTATCAAAGAATCAGAAACAAAAACCAAAGAGAGTGCAAATCTAGCTGTAGGTGAAATAAACACTCGCAGCAGTTTCAATGGTATTTCGACAACACTAGTTGGTGAAGGAATTGAAGCCAGTCCGTTTCAACTTTCTAAATTTGAAGACTTACAGGAATTGGGAAGATTAACGGAAGAACTGACTAGTGACTTAACTAAAAAAGAACAAATAGAAGTAGTACCAACTGTATATGCAAGATTAGTAAATGATATTATTTTCAATTCTACTGAAAAGGAGAATCAAACCAAAAATTTATACAACAATGTGGTTATAGATGGAAGTAAAGAAACTAATAAACCATTTGATTTTACTTCAATTAATGTTAACAACCCGAGCAATCTGAACTATTATACGATAGCGTTTAGTAATGATTTTAGTGGTTACACTTACTATGGGGGATGTTTGCTATTGTTCAGAAGTATGTCAATGTTACTATTAAAAATTTGAATATAGGCAGCAAAGATAATCCATATAATAGTTATTACGGTGGTGTGATTGGTTTAAATGGAGATCTTAGTTCAACAAACTATACTGGAGTTACTGCAAATATAGAAAATATGTTTTACTATGCTGAAAGAGGAGGACAACCTTTTTATACATACAAATCTGATAGTACAGAATTTAACTTTTCTGGAATGAATTCTTTCATCGTGCCGACTGGAGAATCGGGATATAAAAACCAAGAATTTATGGAATCGAAAAATTCTACTCTCAATTTTAAAAAAGATAGTCAAACGAAAATTATTAATAAAAGCTATAATGAGAGTAATAAGATTAATCCAGCGATTAATTCTTCACTTATAAGTAAACTTAGGTAAACTTACTAATAACTCTAGTTCTCGAAATTATATTTATAAAGTTAATGTGACTACTACAGGAAAAGAACCTAATAAGAATCCAGAAATAATTACACCTAACGCCTCGGTAGATACAAGTAATTTAAAAAACTATAAGAATATATTATTTGAACCAGCTGTCACAATTGATGGAGTCTCAGCAAGATCCGAAGCTGATGATAGTGTAAGTAAAATTAATAGTAACCTCACAGGAGTATATAGTGCTTTATCAAGTTCGGATTATACGTATAATGCTGAGTACTTCATAACAAAAAACACAACTATTTTAGATGATGCAACAGTTACGAAAAATTATAATGATGCTGGACCTGTAGAGACAAATCCTGAAAAAAATTCTATTCCAGTTTCAGCAACTCACAATGGTGGTAGTGTGTATAAAATTGCTTCATCATCCACTACTGCTAGTGACTTAGAATTAGCATCTTTAAATCAACTTCTAACTGGAGATTGTATAGTATATGGCCGCTTAGCTATTATTCCGACTACAAGTAATACAACAGGAACTACATTTTATACTCCTTGGCAACACAGTTCGGTGAATGTTCCACTGTATCAATCATTAACTTTTGTAAATCAAATTACTTTAAAGCCTTACTGTTTGGTCAAACGGGTAGTTGGGGTGAAATTCCAGTTACAAATAATAGCAATGGAGCAATGAATGTTATCCCTAACTCTATTCAGTCAAACGACAGTGAAGTAGAAATCGTTGATGCTCTAGCAAAAGGTGATGTGGATAATAAAAAATTGGTTTTAAATATTTATTCTTCACAAAATTTTCCTTCTGTTAATCTGTGTGGGAATTTACCCGGATCAGTAGTTGCAAAACTTCAACCTTACTGGGTTTCAGATAAAAGTAATTCAACGACATTGGAGTTTGTTGGGACATACAGTGGTCCAAAAATTACAAAAAAACCAGCGAATCTAGATTATACATTACAACTTGGGTTTGACTTTACAAGTGGTAACTAAGAAAGGTGTTGAGTAGATGCAGACAGATCAGAATGTAGAAGAAAAAAGAAAAAGAAACGTCTACTGTTGCTTTTATTATTACTATTACTATTGATCGTTGGTGGATTCTTTGTTTATAAAGTCTATTTTGATAAACAACAAGAAGTGGCAACGGTCGTAGCAGGGGATTTTTTACCAGACGGAAAAGATGCATCTAAAATGACATATGCTGAAATCAAAAAATATGCTCAAGATGCAGTAGATAAAAGTAATTTTAATATGCGAATCGTCTCTGAAGCTCATTTTGATAAAGAGACAATGAAAGAGAGTTTAGCGATCCAAAATCCTCCACAAAACTCCCAGCCTGTTAACGTGGTGGTGACTTTAGATAATGATAAGTCAAAAGTATATGAATCAGGCGCCATTCAACCTGGTGAAGAAATCAAAGAGGCAACGTTGACTCAGAAATTGAATTCAGGATCTTATCCAGCCACTGCGACTTTTAATATCTATAATCCAGATACGAAGAAGAAGCAAGGGCAAGTCCAAGCGTTATTAACTTTAATAGTTGATAAATAAATGGTTTCAAAAAAATAAAATACAAAGGGGATATAGATCATGAAGAAAACATTATTAGGTTTATTGTTATCAACAAGTTTATTGGCAGCCGGAGCAGTTAGCGTATCAGCGGATGAAACGACAGTTATGGGAGAAACAGCTGAAAACATTACAGTTAATGGTACTTTAGGGGCAGATGATACTGATCCGGGTACTGAAGTAGATCCTGGAGATCCTTTCTGGATTAATGTGACGTTTAACAATGCTAATACATTTTACAATGCCTCTGGATCTACAGCTGTGCGATCTCTTGATTATACTGTAACAAATAATTCTGGTAGAGGCGTAGATGTTTCATATGGTTCATTTATAAAAGCTAGCGGTGATGATGTTACTCGATTAAACTTAAGTTTAGTACCAAGTTCAGGAGAAACAATTAAATTGTTAGGGAGCTCTCCTACTAATCAAGATACTAAAATTACAACTCTAGGTACTGGTAATACTTTAGTAGATGGTACTAAAACACCTGTAACAGATGGAAGTAATGTGCTTACTTATAAATATGATGGTACACTTGATTCAGCATCTTCTGCTGTTTTAAAGCCTGTTTATAACCTTGTACTTAGATTTAAAGCAAATTAATAATATTCTCAGTACCTAAAGAAGGGATGTCATGGATGGCCAAATTGATGTGAAAGGTATTTTGGGGCAGGAAGAAACGGAAGAGTCACAAAATCCGGTGCAGCCAGGAGATGGGAGTACAACGAAACCATCAACTACACAGACGTATTATGAGGTGTTGCCAAGTACCAATGAATACTTGAGCTTTTATCTTTTTGGTTTAGGAGTGACGATCTGCCTGACCGTACTAGTGTTACATCGCTTAAAGAAACTCTCCAAACTATTAAAATCTACAAATCGACGATAGTTGACGCAAAGTTTTATGGCGGAAACTCATTGTTCATAAAGCGAAGAGAGGTAGAGAACCGGGATCTTTTACAAAAGGTCTCGGTTTTTTTAATGTTTAAAGAACAATAGCTAGAAAGTTATGTAAAACATCAGGCAGATAACATAACACTCATAATAATAGTAACATGTAGTTGACTAGACACCTAGACCATAAATTTCACGTTTTGTGAACAAAAATGGGAAAACCTATTCATATGAGGAAATGTAGAGTTATTGCTGATTCAATTGATTATCAATTTCTACATATTATATAACTTAAGCTATCATTTATGTAAGACATTCGTTCGTTCGTTTCCACACAAAATCAGCTATAATAAAGAAGTACAAAAGAAGATGGGGCACTTTGAACTTTGGTCGTCAGGGAGCGATCATCACTATCAAATGAACATAATTAGGAGGAAATGAACATGAGTGACTACAATTCAATCAACAATCCGATTTTTGGTTCAATCCAAGCAAATGAAAATGTGATCTTAAAGAAATTAAGAAAAGAGCCGGTCAGTCCGACATTAGCCTATCGTTTGATCAAGGATCAATTGATCGATGAAGGAAATGCTAGACAAAACTTGGCAACATTTTGCCAAACGTATATGGAACCTGAAGCTCAAAAATTGATGTCTGAAACATTTGAAAAAAATGCGATCGATAAATCCGAATATCCCAATACAGCTGCGATCGAAGAATCATGTGTACAGATTATCGGTGATCTGTGGCATGCACCGGATTCTAAAAAATTGATCGGGACATCTACTGTTGGATCAAGTGAAGCGTGTATGCTTGGTGGGATGGCGATGAAGTTCAAATGGCGTAATGAAGCACAAACTCGAGGTGTCGATATCCAAAAACAAAAACCAAATTTGGTGATTTCATCTGGTTATCAAGTTTGTTGGGAAAAATTCTGTGTCTATTGGGATGTAGAGATGCGTACCGTACCGATGGATGCCAACCATATGAGTATCGATGTCGATAAAGTCATGGATTATGTCGATGACTATACGATCGGGATCGTGGGGATCTTAGGGATCACCTATACTGGTAAATACGATGATATCAAAGCGTTAAATGACAAAGTCGAAGCGTTCAATCAAGAAACGGGTCGCGAGTTAGGCATCCATGTCGATGGTGCGAGCGGTGCGATGTTTGCGCCATTTGTTTTTCCCGATTTAGAGTGGGATTTTAGATTGAAAAATGTCGTGTCGATCAATACATCTGGTCACAAATACGGTCTAGTTTATCCAGGTGTTGGTTGGATTTTGTGGCGCGAGCGTCATTTCTTACCTGAAGAATTGATTTTTAATGTGAGTTATCTTGGTGGCGAGATGCCCACGATGGCAATAAATTTTTCTCGTAGTGCTAGTCAGATTTTAGGACAGTATTATAATTTTTATCGTTTTGGTTTTGATGGTTATCGTGCGATCCATCTGCGTACGCAAAAAGTTGCGATGAAGATTGCAGCGGCGATCGAGGCATTTGATATTTTTGAATTATATAATGACGGTGAAAATTTACCGATCGTCTGTTATCGTCTAAAACCTGATGCAAATGTGAATTGGAACCTTTATGATCTAGCCGATCGTTTGCAAATGAAAGGCTGGCAAGTACCCGCTTATCCACTGCCGGAAGATTTAGAAAATGTGGAGATCCAACGGTTTGTCTGTCGTGGTGATTTTGGGATGAATATGGCCAATGCATTGATCGAAGATATCAAGACTGCAGTAGCCGAACTAGATAAAGCGAATGTATCGATGCATGCTGACGAAGGCCCTCATGTTCATGGCTTTACTCATTAAGGAGTGAGTGAAGATGAACGAAGGACAACAAAGTAAAATGTCACGTTTTGCTTTTTTCTCAATGACGGCTTCTTTATTTATCACGGTATATGAGTACCCGACGTTTGCTGCGTCGGGGAAATCCTTGATCTTCTTTTTACTGCTTTGCGGGATCACATGGTTTTTACCAGTAGCTTTATGTGCTGCAGAACTGGCGACGATCAAAGGGTATCAAGAAGGTGGGATCTATAGCTGGGTCGGAAAACCTTTGGGAGAAAAATTTGGCTTTGCAGCTTTATTTTTTCAATGGTTTCAGATCACCGTCGGCTTTGTAACAATGATTTATTTTATCGTAGGGACGTTAGCATACGTCTTAAATATTCCAGAGATGAATAGCAATCCATTGTTTAAGTTTTTAGCAGTCGTTCTTATTTTTTGGGTACTCACATTAGTCCAATTCAAAGGAACTGAGATGACAGCGCGTCTAGCAAAATATGGTTTTTCGATCGGGATCGTTTTACCGGTATTGATTTTGACTATATTTACCATTTTTTACTTTATGAAGGGACATACATTGTCTTCGAATTTTACGAAAGTACCTTTTTTCCCTACTACAAAAGATATCGGTGCTTTGACGTCATTTGTTTTAGCTTATATGGGTGTCGAAGCTTCAGCACCACATTTTTCATCGCTAGAAAATCCACAAAAAAACTATCCTAAACTATTGATTTTACTTGTTCTTGTGGGAATCGTAATGAGTACATTAGGTGGCAGTATCGTATCCATGGTACTAACAGGAACCATCTCATCAAATCAAGGAGTGGTGGATACGGCGACGCTATTGTTTTCGCCAGGACATTTAAGTTGGGGCGTTCGTTTGATTGGCTTTTTGATCTCATTTGGGATCTTTGCCCAAGTCAGTTCTTGGATCGTCAGTCCAACAGAAGGCTTGCAATTTGCGGCGACGAAAGGTTTATTACCTAAAGGATTAGCACAAAAAAATCAGCATCAAGTTCCCGTTAAGATCTTGGTGATCCAAGCGATCATCGTAACGATCTGGGCTGCTTTATTAACATTTGGTTCTGGTGGTTCAGGTGGGATCGCCTTTCAAGCAGCGATTTCAATGACTGTTTTGATTTATCTAAGCGCCTATATTTTGTTCTTTATCGCCTACTTTGTCGTTTTGCATAAACATCAAGATCTACCACGCGAATATCAAATTCCTGGAGGGAAATTGGTGAAAATTATCGTAGCTGGATTTGGCTTATTGATTTCATTCAGCGCAGTCATTACTGCATTTATTGTCCCTACGGCGATTGCTAAAAGTGACAGCCATTCTTATCTATTGTTATTGGTGGTTTGCTTTATAGTGACGTTGGCACTACCTTTTGTGTTTTATCGTTTCTATTCCATAAAACATATTCAAAAACAAAAGAGGCTGTGACATAAGTCTTTAATGAATACATGGTAAAAAGGTTCTACAAAAATTCATTTGGAATTTTTGTAGAACCTTTTGATAGCGTAAAATATTTTGTGTAAATAGAAATTTAGGGTATAAAAAGAGAAAGTCCATTCTGTAAAATTAAAGTTATGACATCAAAATTTTATAGAAGGACTTTCTCATGACTAATTTTACTACAGAAATTATGCAAACACTACTCAATAAAGGGGATTAAGATGAATTATTTCGGGATCATTTATACATAATTCTTGACGCTACCAACCTTCATGGCCTAAAATAAATCGATTACATGTCGCAATCTGAAGATTGTAGATCTTCTTTAACGTGCATAAATGTTGCATCGATATCTGTCTTTGAATAACTACTATGAGATCTAAAAGTAGTGAGTTGAACTTGGTGATCAGCTAGTTTTACCTCTCGTTCACGGAATTTACGTATCTTGGATTTTAATGCTCGTCGTTCTTGTTTTTTAGGATTTGGAGATAATGCAGCTGACTCAGTAATTTATTGTTCTAAAGATTCTAATTGTATTTCCATCCGTGTAATCAATTACTCAATCATATCTAGAGTTAAATTAGACTCTTCGGGAATAGACTTTACTTGATACGCATCCTTTAGTTCGTGTATCATTTCAGCCATTTTATTTCGATTCATTTGATCAAAACGGATCGTATTCTTTTTCCAAACAAAACTGTATTTATTGGCATCAGCTAGCAGTTTAGTCCCATCAATAAACAAAGCATTATCAATTAAATAACGTTCTCTTAAGTAAGTAACCAAAGTGTCTAAGCTAGTTTGAAGAAGTTCATCCATTTCAGAGGAAAAACAAAAACGAGCAATTGTCCGATAGGACGTGAACTGTTCTTCTGTCAACCATCATGCATAAAGATTTGCATCTGCCAACCGTTCAATTTTACGACTTGTAAATGTTTCTCGTGTATAAGCAAATAAAATAAGTTTGAGTACGTTTCTTGCGTTATATAATCGAGGACGACCAAAAAAGTATTGATCTTCAATTGGAAGTGAATTAACCAAGTCGTTAATAAAATAAGCAACGTGATTTTCTTTTGGTATAAAGTGAATTTTCATTTCTGATATCGTAGATTTCATGGTATAATTTGTATACATTTTGTTAGTCCTTTCAGGAGGATTATGTTGAGAAACATCGGCTGCATCCGATGTTTCTTTTTTTATTTAGTTTAACAAAAATCGCATCGAAGAGGAAAGTTTTCCTTTTCGATGCGATTTTTGTTAAACTTATGTCACAGCCTCTTTTTAATTACGTTTTTCTTTTGACAACACGATACTAGTGTAGATCAAAATTGTAGCAAAATAATATAAGGCATAAAGAACGATAAAGATTGTAAATGGAATCCAAATATTATGATAAGGCTGAGTAAGGAAGTTTTTAAACATTTGTAAACCAAATAATACATGGATACTTCCTAAAATACCCGGTAATAAGAACAAGATGCCGATTTCTTTAAAAATCGCGCGTTTTAATAGACTTTGTCTTGTACCGATCTTGCGAAGCATTTCATAGCGAATGGTGTCACTATTCGCTGAAGATAAGATCTTAAACATCAAGCAACTAGCGAGCATCGTTAAAAAGGCGATTCCTAGGAAGAAGCCCATAAATTCAAATCCTGAAAAGAACGTATTGTACAGGTTGTACACATAGTATTTTTGAGAAAAACTATTTTGTCCTTCAGCACCACCTAACGAAGGATTATTTTTTTCATTTTCCTCGATTAATGTTTTGATTTGAGGTAGGATCGTTGTAAAATCTGCAACATTGATCACTTGTAACTGACTCTCATCTAGACCTAAAGTGTCAAAATCGGCTTGACTGATTAGCTTGATTTGTTTTTCTTTTTGTTCTGGTAATTCAAGATCTTGTAAGGATTTTTGAGCTTGTTCATCTTGTTCCATTTTAGCAGCATCATATTTTAATGTTTTATCATTGACTTCACGTGATAAAAAGACAGATTGATCTTTTTGCTCAAATGGATGTTGATCGAATTGTTCTTTAATATAATAAACCGTCGTGTCATCGTATTTTTGATCATACGTCACATTTAAAGTAGGATCTAATTTATTGATTTTTTGTTGATCGATTTTTTGAGCATTATTTAATACGATATCATATGTTGCTGCCGTATTTGTAAACGTCATGATTTGATTACGAAATCCTAATCCGACAGTCAATGCACCTAATGCTAGTGCGAATAAAATCGAGACCATAGACAGAATCTGTGTAAAATCATGAACACGAAAACTTAATTGTGAAAGTGTGAAATTATTTAATTTTTTGAATACAACTACATTAGATTTTTTTAATAAACTAATAACGAAAATCACTACTGAATGGAAGATTAAATAACTTCCTAAGATAATTGTTACTAAAGCGATGATTAGTCCCATAATTTGGAATTTTACGATTTCAGATAAAACATAGTAGCCAATCGCTAATGAAAGCAAACCAATGACTGTTTCAATAAATACTAAGAATGGATTGCGTTTAAACCGAGTAGGTGTTTTTTGTTCATTTAGTAATTGTAAAATCGATTTTTTCACGATCGAAGAGGCATTGATCATCGATGCAATCAAAAAGACTGCAATAAAAAAGATTAATGTAACGAGTAGTGCAGAGGTATTAAATGGTGTGTAATGACTAACTACGATTCTCATTTGATTTACGAGCAATCGATTGACTAAAGCCGTTAATCCTACACCTACAACCATACCAACGACTGTGGCTGCGATACCTGCAACAAATGTTTCAATAAAAATCATTTGCGCAATTTTACTTGTACGTGCGCCTAGCATCATCAACATCGCATACGTCTTTTGCCGTAAGGTCATTAAAAAGGAATTGGCATACAGAATATAGACAAACGTGATGATCCCTAATAAAACTGTACCTAAATGAAAGACGATACTGACGAAACTTACAGTATTACTGTGTTCAAGAAATTCTTTATTAGTGGCTAGACTTTCAAACATATAAAAGATCGCCGCCGCAATCGCAAGTCCAGAAAATAAAATCATATAATCACGTAAACGCGTTTTCATACCCGTCAGAGAGAGTTTCCAAATCATACTGGTTCCTCCTACTGTTCCAGATTTCCAAGAGTGGTCAAGATCTCTTGGTAAAATTGATTTCGTGTTTTTCCATCACGTGTTACTTCTTTGTGGATGACACCATCTTTAATAAATAAAATTCGTTTACAATAACTAGCAGAGAAAGGATCATGTGTTACTAGTAAGATCGAGACTTGATCTTTTTGATTCAATTCTTCCATCATGTCCAGAAGGTCTTTCGCGCTTTTTGAATCTAACGCACCGGTTGGCTCATCACCAAGTAAGATCGCAGGTTGCGTGATCAACGCACGTGCTGCAGCCACCCGTTGTTTTTGTCCTCCTGATAATTCAGTAGGGTATTGTGTCAGGATCTTTGTAATGCCTAGTCGCGTCGCAACGGTTTGGATCCGTTCTTTGATTTCTTTAGGTTTTACACCTTGTAGAGACAACGGGATCGCGATATTTTCACTAGCTGTCATAGTTTCTAATAAATTAAATTCTTGGAAGATAAAACCAATTTCTTTGGCGCGAAAATCGGCCAACTTATCGCCTTTTAATGAGGTTAAGTTACGGTCATGGATCGTAACTTGACCAGCTGTTGGTTGATCTAAAGTAGATAAAATATTCAATAATGTTGATTTACCAGAACCAGATGCTCCCATGATCCCAACGAATTCACCTTTTTTTACTATAAAATCGATTCCACGTAATGCATGTGTTTGTTTTTCATTTTTTTTTCCATAAACCTTTGTTACTTCTTTTACTTGAACAATTGTTTCCATAAGTTCCTCCTGTAAGTTGTAGTTAAAATCGATTGCGAGTATTTTAAAACTCTGCGATCGGTCTTTTTTTCTTTATATTAGTTGATTGATTCTAAAACCTCTAGGGACTTAAGAGGTATTTTTGATTTTTCGATATCATTTGGGCCACTAACGATTCTTGTTTTACTGATTTCTGCTGAAATATACTCACCTGGTGTCAACGGTTGTGGATCTTCACCGATTAATGTATAACCCATCTCGACTTTTTCGCCTTTAGGTGTAACAAAAGTGAACGTATAATCATAGGAATAAGAATTTCCTATAACTTTTCCATTTGAATCTTTTGTTTCATGTTTTTTAGGAACCGTCGTCGGAACTTTTGCATAAGCTTCGTGTCCGTTATACGTATTTTGATAATATTGAAAGCCAAAGAATCCCACTACAACGACTGCTACGATTACGATAATCCCAATAATTTTTTTCATTTAAAAATAACCCCTTTACTTAATTGATATCTCTATTATGCCGTCTTTATGTTTAAAAAACCATAGAAACAACTAACAGAAGTGTTAGAATAGCGTTTTCTTGGAGTAGAATAGCTAAAAAAGATTCTAAAACATTGATAAATTAGGAAACTATTTCATTAAAAGAATCTTAAGAGAGAACTTAGATAGGATGTGTAGCTTATTTTTCTAGTGTAATTTAGCTTCGTCAAGATGTTGTCTAGAGGGGTTTTATGCTATGCTAGAATTGAAAAAACGAAAAGGAGTTCAATCAAGATGAACGAAACGATTCAGAATTTAAAAGCCCATGTATCTGTGCGTGCTTTCAAGGATACGCCGTTATCCGATGAAATAAAAGATGTATTGATCCAAGCAGCACAAAGCGGGTCTACATCTAATTTTGTACAAGCATTCTCGATTTTAGAGATTACTGATCCTACTTTACGTAAACAACTAGCTGAAATCACAAATAGTGCTGCATATGTTGAAAAAACGGGAACTTTTTATGTTTTTGTAGCGGATCTTTACCGTCATGCGAGGTTATTAAAAAACAATGGTCAATCACTTGAAGGTGCAAGTAATATAGAAGCGTTACTTGTCGCAGTAGTTGACGCTACGATTGCAGCTCAAAATATGGCAGTAGCTGCTGAATCGTTAGATCTAGGAATCTGTTACATCGGAGGGATTCGTAATGATATTCCTAAAGTAGCAGAGTTGCTAGCATTACCTGATCACACGTTGCCTTTATTTGGGATGACGATTGGAATACCTGTTCATAAGAACGAAACCAAACCGCGTTTACCACAAGCAAATGTAGTAGCTGAAAATACTTATCCTAAAGCAACTTTTAGTGATTTCTCAGCATATGATGCGCAATTAGAAACGTATTATGGTGCACGCAGCAGCAATGCTCAAAAAGCTGATTTTTCTTCTAAAATGACTGAATTTTTTGGCGTGATACGTCGTAAAGAGATTGCTGCATTTTTAGTAAAACAAGGATTTGATCTGAAACAATAATAGAAAAGAGGATGAGTATGTATATCAAACCATCGAAAGTAGCGATCGTTGGAACTGGTCTAGTGGGTTCTTCAACTGCTTTTAGTTTAATTACACAAGGTGTTTGTGATGAAGTACTATTGATCGATATCAATGAAGAGAAAGCCGCAGGAGAAGTGCGTGACTTGCGTAATTCGATTCGTTATTTAGACCGTAATGTGAAAGTCAAAACGGCAACGTATGCTGATTGTAAAGATGTCGACATTATCGTGATCACAGCAGGTGCGCCACCCAAAGCCGGACAAACGCGTTTGGATACGTTAGATTTAAGTGCTAAAATCGTCAAATCAATCGTAGAGCCAGTGATGGAAAGCGGATTTGATGGGATCTTTTTAGTCGTCTCAAATCCTGCTGACATGATGGCCTACTTAGTGTACCGCTTGTCTGGATTACCAAAAAACCAAGTCATCGGTACGGGTACTTCTGTCGATTCAGCACGTTTACAAAATTTTGTCGCAGATCTAGTTGATGTCGATCCTCGTAGTATCTATGCCTATGCAATGGGGGAACATGGTGATTCATTGATGGTTCCTTGGTCGACAGTGACCGTTGCTGGAAAACCGATTTTTGATGTGATCAAAGATAATCCAGATATCGTCGGTGAAGTCGATCTAGCAGATCTTGTCACAAAGACGACTAAAGAAGGCTGGGAAATCTATAACCGTAAAGGAACGACTTATTATGGGATCGCTTCTGCTTGTGTAGGGATCATCAAAGCTATTTTATTTGATGAAAATTCGATTATTCCAGTTTCGACTTTATTAGAAGGCGAATATGATGAAGAAGACATTTACGCGGGTGTGCCGGTCGTGTTAAATCGTGAAGGTGTATTTGATGTATTAGAGATGCATATGACGACAGAAGAACAAGCCCAATTTGCACATTCAGCTGACGTGATCCGTACGTATACTGAAAAAATTCGTTCGTATATCGACTGATTCTTGATGAAAAAAAGATTGACAAACGATTAAAATAAGATTATAGTTTTCGATAACTTCATATAATCATTGCGTTGAAAAGAAGAGTACACGAAGATAAAAGCCAAGAGAGTTCCTGGATGGTGAAAAGGAATGTTTTAGAATCGTCGAAGATGGTCTTTGAGCAATTCATAGGTGAGTAAGTATGAGCCTGTGACGGATGTGCCCGTTAGCGCAACCTAGTATGATGGTACTAGTCGAGGTCGTTCTTTGTAAAAAGACGATAAACAAAGGTGGTAACACGAAAGCATTCGCTCTCGTCCTTTTCTATTTAGAAAAAGATGAGGGCTTTTTTTATTTTAAAAGGGGGAATTGATTATGAAAACAACAACAAAATGGGGATTAGCAGCACTAGGATTTGTCGCGACATTTGTATTAGGAGCATGTGGTTCAAGTGCTTCTGGACAAGAAGACGATACGAAACTTGAAACAAAAGTCGTTGGAGTAGCGCCTGGACCGTACGGGGAGATGGTAACAGATGTGATCAGTCCATTATTAAAAGAAAAAGGCTTTGTATTGGAAACGAAATTATTCAATGATTATATCCAGCCAAACAAAGCATTAGCTGGCGGACAGATCGATGCCAATCTATTCCAACATACATCTTATTTAGAAAAATTTGCTAAAGATAATGACTTAAAATTAAGCGTCGTGCAACAAGTGCCAACACTAGGCATGGGGCTATATTCAACCAAATTAAAAGAATTATCAGAGATCAGTGATCAACAAACGATTGCGATTCCAAATGATGCATCTAATCTTGCTCGTGCGTTAAAATTGTTAGCAGCGAATGACTTGATCACGTTAAAAGCAGATATCGATGAAACGAAAGCGACCGTCAATGATATTGCGACCAATCCTAAAAATCTAACGATCAAACCTTTAGAAGCGGCTCAATTAGTTCGTTCGCTTGATACCGTAGATGTAGCAGCAGTTCCTGGGAACTTTGCTTGGGCAGCGAAATTGGATCCAGCTGATGCGTTGGCTTTGGAAAAACTAACAGATAACTACAAAAATGTCTTTGTTGTCCGTACAGATGAGAAAGACAGTAAATTTGCTAAAGCAGTCAAAGAAGTTTTAGATAGTAAAGCGTTCCAAGAAAAAATCGCTGATTCACCATTTAAAAACTTCGAACATCCTGCATTTTGGAGTGAGCAAAAATGAGCAGAGCCATAAAATTAGTCTTAAAACAAGTCAATGTAACGTATACCAAAGAGAACACGACCGTCTATGCGGTCAAAGATGTCGATCTTACCGTTTATCAAGGAGAGATCTTTGGGATCGTGGGATTGAGTGGTGCAGGGAAAAGTACTTTGATCAGAACACTAAATGGCTTGCAAAAACCATCGAGTGGCCAGATCTTGATCGATCAAGAAGATATCGTACCGCAAAAAGGGAAGGCACTACGTCAAACGCGTCAAAAAATCGGAATGATTTTTCAGCAATTCAATCTGATCACCAATCGGACAGTGGCACAAAATTTGCTGTTTGCATTAAAAGCCAGTCACTATCCAAAAGAAAAACGAGAAGCACGGGTACGTGAATTATTACAACTTGTCGATTTAGAAGAAAAATATGCCGCGTATCCTAATGAACTATCTGGTGGTCAAAAGCAACGGATCGGTATCGCCAGAGCTTTGATCAATGATCCTGAGATTTTACTTTGTGACGAAGCGACGAGTGCACTAGACGTCGAAACGACAGAAGAAATCTTAAAATTACTAAAAAAGATCAATCAACGGTTAAACTTGACGATCGTATTTATCACCCATGAATTAGAAGTGGCCCATCGCTTATTTGATCGGATGGCAGTTATGGAAAATGGTGAAATCGTTGAACTAGCAGAAACGTATCACTTATTTGCTACACCCACACATGAATTAACTAAGCGATTAGTCGGACGATATTTTGATCTAGATTTTCCAGAAGAGTTAGATCAGCAACTGTCAACAGGAACTTTGATCGAACTACGGTATCAAGGGACATTTGCACTGGAACCACTTATCTCGGAAATCTCCAAACAATTTCCGGTCACAATCAGCATCGTGCATGGAAAGATCGAATATATCAAAGGTCAAGCGATCGGAATCTTACTCGTTCATTTGCAAGCCGAGACAAAATATAAAGCTTCGGTTTTAGAAGTACTAGCAGATCGTGTAGCGCAATGTACGATTATTAAGGAGGTCGCTTGATGGAAAGTACGTCAGAAATTTTACGATTATATTTGCCAAAAGCTTTGTTAGAAACGGCAGAAATGGTTGGTATCTCAACGATCGTTGGTGTAGTAGTTGGTGGTTTGGTCGGCTTACTTCTTTTTTTAGCAAGTCATGAACTATTTATCAAAAATCGGGCCTTACATCGAATCGCAGGATTCATTGTCAATGCGATCCGTTCTTTGCCATTCTTGATTTTACTAGTGACGTTATTGCCAGTATTAGCCTTGATTTTAAAAGATCCGTATACGCCATTGGGTGGTGCGCTTGCTTTATCGATTGCGGCGATTCCTTTTTTTGCCCGAATCGCCGAAGGAGCTTTTGCAGATATCGATCCAGGAGTTTTAGAAGCTAGTGTGGCACAAGGGGCTACGATCCCTCAAATCATTTTCAATGTATTGTTACCAGAAAGTCTGCCAGCATTGATCCGCGGAATCGTACTTACGATCATTAGTTTATTGGGATACTCGGCGATGGTCGGTACGATCGGAGCCGGTGGGATCGGTGACTTGGCGATTCAATACGGGTACAATCGCTATGAAACTGGTGTCTTGTTGAGTGTCATTTTACTTCTTGTCATATTAGTGCAGATCATTCAATGGACTGGCGATAAAATCGCGAGCTATTTTACCCACTAGATCAAACGTTAGCTTCTCATTCAATGGAGAAGTTAGCGTTTTTTTGTCATGTTTTTCTAAAGCTTTCGTCACGATTTTTTCATAGAAACTTGCTATAATCAAGAGAGTATCTGAGCTATAAGGAGGAGTTACCATGGTCTATCGTTGTCAATGGGTAAAAGAGGATCCAATCGAACAAGCTTACCATGATACAGAATGGGGAAAAGTCCATCAAACAGATGAAGCATTGTTTGAAGCACTGACTCTTGAATTGATGCAGTCTGGCCTAAGTTGGTCAACGATCCTAAAAAAACGGGCTAATTTTACCGCAGCATTTGCGAACTGGTCGATTCCAGAAATCGCACAACTCACCCCTGAAAAAGTCGATGAACTGATGGAAAATCAAGGGATCATACGTCACCGTAAAAAAATCGAAGCCGTAATTGCAAACGCACAAGCCGCACAAGAATTACAAGTAACATTTGGTGATTTGGCGACTTATTTTGCAACATTTACGGTCTATATGCCCGACCCTAAAGAGACGGCGCTTTTTTTGAGTAAGGAATTAAAAAAACGAGGCTTTAAATTTGTTGGACCCACAACGAGCTACTCGTTCATGCAAGCTGTAGGAATGGTCAATGATCATGAAAAACAGTGTGCATTTAGAGAGGTATGACCTGTATTAACAAGTATTTAAAATGGACTGGGATTAGTATCATCGGTCTTTTAGTAGTATATCTGATGATCTCCTATTGGTTTATTAGTTTTTTATTGATTTTAGCGCTAGTGCTTTTAGTCGTTCAAACAGTGCTCGCTAAAAAATATCATTTTCGTAACCGTTTGTCGCTCTATTTAGTATTGACGATGTGTTTTTGGTTGAGTGCGACACTAGTCGTTAGCCAACTACATATTCCTAAAGTCGTAGCGGTTCATCGTTTATTTCAAACGACGAAAAAAGCGACTGATACTAAGCAAGAAAACGAATTGGCAAAAACGACGGACACGCTAGAGACGCGTTTGAAAAATGCTTGGCAACCAATTTTAACCGAACAAAAAAATCCAGTAAGTATCGCGATTTGGGCAGATGGTCAATTGATTACTGATCAAAATAGTAACGAGCATTTTTATACCGCAAGTATCGTCAAAGTAGCTGTCGCGACCCTTTTATTGCATACGATCCGTGAAAATGGGGAGACCCTTGATGAAGATGACTTAGAGCCTTTACGTTCAATGATCGAAGATAGCGACAACGAGGATACAACCTATTTATTAGATGAAAAAGCAGGTGGTTTAACTGCGTTACAAGCTATGTTTGATACCTTGAATATGAACGATACGAAAGTCGATGAAGAGAGTTGGGGATTGACTCAAACGACAGCAAGTGATCAAATCAAGTTGTTACGGACTGTTTTTGAGACTTCTGATTATTTAACAAAAGACGAACAAGCTCAGATCCAAGAGTTGATGCGAAATGTTTCTGATGAGCAACGTTTTGGGATCGGCACACTTTCTGAGAATGTTGCCTTAAAAAATGGCTGGTTAAATGATGAAAAAGAAGATGGTAGTGAAACGTGGATCGTCAATAGTATCGGACAAGTCCCAAGTAATGATACACCGTATTTGGTGGCGATCCTATCTGCGGATAACGATACAATGGAATCGGGTGAAAACTTATTAGCAAGTCTGGCCGCAGCAAGTAATAACGTGTTGAATTCAAAATAACTTGCGCTTTTTTATCATTATGTTATGCTATCTAGGAACAAAAAAATTGAATGATTCACAAAGGGGAGTCCATCTGGGCTGAGAATGAGCAGTGCTCTAAACCCTCTGAACCTGTTTCGATCATGCGAACGTAGGGATTGTGAGAGTGACATAAATGTGTCCTCCTTTGTGGATTCAGACAAAGGAGGACTTTTTTTGCAACAAAAAAATCGGATATGGGTGGAAGGAACGATCATGGCAGCACTGGGAATCGTGTTGTCTTTTATTCCACTAAATATCGGCAGTAGTTTTTCAATATCTTTAGGTCAGATCCCACTGATCGTATTTGCTTTGAGACGTGGAGTCAAAGCAGGAATGGCGGCAGGACTTGTTTGGGGATTATTGCATTTTGTAACAGGGATAGCTTATTTCTTAACACCGGTTCAAGTCGTACTAGAATACCCAATAGCAGATGCTTGTCTGGGATTAGCCGGGATATATGCAGTTAAACTGCAAAATGGCTTAACACGAGATAACCGTCATCAAGTAACGATCGCCGCAATTCAAGGTGTGTTTTTAGGCACATTTGTACGTTACATTTTTCATTTTATCGCGGGTTGGATCTTTTGGGGAGCTTATGCTCTTTGGGGAATGAAGCCGTGGCTCTTCTCACTTGTAATGAATGGTGCCAGTGGACTAGCAACAGCACTGGTTACGATGATTGCCGTATTGATTTTATTAAAGATTAGTCATATTTTTCAGCCAAAATAAAATGAACCGAGAGCGATCGCTCTCGGTTCATTTTTTCACAAAGGTAAAGATAATGGACAATTAATAATTACGTTCAAGTAATTGTCGGGTTAGTTTTTCGATTTGGTCACGAGCAGGACCTTGTGGTAATTGTTGAATACCGTTTAATGCTCGCTCAGTATAATCTCTAGCAAAGGCTTTGGCTTTTTCTACACCATCATAGTGATGAACAAGTTTGGCTACTTGTTTGGCATCTTCTGGTGTCAGTTGTTCCTTTTTGTCTAACAAAGGTTTAAATGCTTCTGCGTGCTCTGATTTTGCTAACAGTAGCGGCACAGTGTAGACACCTTGCGCTAAATCTTCTAAAACCGGTTTTTGTAAGACTTCTTCATCAGCCGTGTAGTCTAAGATATCATCATAAACTTGGAATGCGATCCCGATATTGCGGCCGATCTCACCAGCTAATTTTTCGATTTCTTGTGAAGTTTGCCCAAAATGAGCCCCTTCTAAGCAAGCTAACCAAAATAATTCCGCCGTTTTACCATCGACGCTTTGAACATAATCTTCGATCGTTTCATTTTCTTTAAAGCGGTTGTTCATTTGATCAAGTTCACCTAGTAGCAATTGTTTCATTGCTTGAGCGTTGGTTTGCATAAATGGTGAGCCGTTCATCGTATCGATCAGTAACTCAAAAAATAAAGTAAATAGTAAATCCCCAGTATAGACAGCTACGTCTTTACCATAGTGCGATTGTACAGTGATCACACCACGACGTAGTGGAGAATCATCGATAATATCATCATGGATCAATGTTGCCATGTGAAGTAATTCAATTGATGCCGCAATTTTTGCTAAGCGGTCTTTGTCTTGTTTTGTACTATCTCCCAATTCAGCAAATAAAAAAAAGAAGGCTGGACGAAGGTATTTGCCACCTGCGCGGCTAAATTCAACCAAAGTTTCTTGGATTTCTTTGTTACGAATCGTCATGTGTTCTTCTAAAATTGAGCAAACGACTTGGAGTTTGCTCTGAATTGTAGGATAATCGTTCCAGTATGAGTGCATAATACAGCCCTTTCGGTAGTTATAATAGGATAGTCATATTCTACCTTATTTTCTATCAAATTGGCTAATTTTATACAACTTGTAACAATTCAATGAAAGGAGAAGCGTATGTCATTAAAAGTATTCTTAGAATTAGTAGAATTTAAAGCAAAAACCGCAAGTGTGTTACCATTTTTGATCGGATTGTGTTATAGTTGGTATCATTACCGGTCCATTCATCTCGGATTTGTTCTAATTTATTTTCTTGCAATGTTTTTATTCAATATGGCCGTCGATATGCTCGACAACTATAACGATTACCATCACGCAACAGATGTTCATGATTATCGCGAAAAAACCAATATTATTGGTCGGGAAAATCTATCGGTTCGCTTGGTGTTCTGGCTGATGACCAGTATGATTATCGTTTCCGCAATTATGGGATTGACCCTTGCGTATTTTGTTGGCTGGCCACTTTTTTGGATGGGATTATACTGTTACTTAGTAGGAATTTTTTATTCATCTGGTCCTAGACCTTTGTCTAGCTTGCCTTTAGGCGAGTTTTTCTCTGGGTTTACCATGGGCTTTATGATCTCATTGATTTGTGTGTACTTAAACACGTATGAATCGTTTGAATGGAATTTTTCAAGTATTTCCAGTATTTTTATTATAGCATTGCCGAATACACTGTGGATTGCAAACTTAATGCTTGCAAATAACACATGTGATATGGAAGAAGATGAGAAGAATAAACGGTATACATTAGCACATTATTTAGGACGAAAAGGTTCATTAAATTTATTTGTGTTTTTTAATCTGTTTGCATTTATAGGAATTATTGCGTCTGTACTATTGCAATTGGCACCTGTAACAGTTTTATTATCACTAGTGATTGTGCCTTTTGTTTACAAACAAACGAAACTGTTTTTAGCAAAACAAGTGAAAAGAGAAACATTTATCTGTGCTATTCGTATTTTAGCTGTCGGATCGGCTGTGCAAGTACTAACTTATCTGTTGGGTATCTTAATTTAATTTTTATTATAGAAAGAAGAGGGACGAATCGTGAAAGAAGTGACGATTTTAGGTGCAGGTTATGCAGGCTTAATGGCCTTAAAAACTTTGCAGAAAAAAGCTGGAGATTTCCATATTACATTAGTGGATCAAAATGATTACCATTATGAAGCAACTTATCTACATGAAGTAGCTGCTGGGACACAACCAAAAGAAAAAATTTGCTATCCAATCAAAGACGTAGTGAATCCAAAAGTAACTACTTTTGTGCAAGACCGCGTTGAAAAAATTGATGCAGACAAAAAAGAAGTAACATTAAAAAATGGATCACCAATCCATTATGATTACTTGATCGTTTCTTTAGGTTTCCGTTCTGAAACATTTGGAATCGAAGGTGCTGAAGAAAATGCTTTAGAGATGGTAACTATTGATTCAGCTAACAAAATCCATGAGCACATTTTAGCAAGCATGGCAAAATACAAACAAACAAAAGATAAAAAATATCTAAAATTAGTTGTTTGTGGTGCTGGATTTACTGGTATCGAATTAGTTGGTTCTTTAGTAGAAGCACGTCCACGTTATGCAAAAATCGCTGGCGTAGATCCAAAAGAAATCGAAATTTTCTGTGTCGAAGCTGCCCCAACAATCTTACCAATGTTCAACGATGATTTAACAAATTACTGTTTAGATCACTTAGCTAAATGGGATGTTAAATTAATGACTGGTAAAGCAATCAAAGCAATCAAACCTGAAACAGTTGTCTACCAAGACGGTAAAGACGAAACAATGGGTGAACTAGAAGCTGCTACGATCATCTGGACAACAGGTGTTAGCGGAAGCACGGTAATCGGTGAATCTGGATTTGAAGAACGTCGTGGCCGCGTAATGGTCAATGCTGACTTGACTGATCCAAATCACAACGATGTTTATCTAATTGGTGATGTGTCTGCTGTAATGGATAAAGAATCAAATCGTCCTTACCCAACAACTGCACAAATCGCTTTGAAAATGGGAACACACGCTGCTAAAAACATCTTGAACCAATTAAATGGTCAAGCAACACAAGAATTTACGTTTAAATCTCAAGGTTCTGTAGCTTCAATCGGAAATACGCATGCATTTGGTATGGTTGGAAATACTGGAATCAAAGGATATCCAGCTTCATTCGTGAAGAAAATGATTGAAAACAAATCATTAATGGAAACTGGTGGATTTAAAGAAGTATTCGCTAAAGGTCGTTTTGATCTATATCATTAAGTCGATCGTTCAAAGAAGCAATCAAGGAAACTTGATTGCTTCTTTTTTTTTCGCTAAAGTAGTAAGAAAAGGAGGCGGTTTGATGTACTGTGCATTGGATATTGGCGGGACTCAGATCAAACAAGCATATATTACTAAAGAAGGTGAACTTTCTGATGTGAAGACGACCGATACACCGAAAACAAAACAACAATTTTTAACGTGTATCGAGAATATCTTAAATGAACTACCAGATACTTGTCAGGGAGTGGGAATCAGTTGTCCCGGAAAGATCGATACCACGACAAAAATAGTTTATCATGGAGGTTCATTGACTTTTTTAGATCACTTTTCATTTGCGGACTTTTTTGAAAAAATCGGCTGTACGTTACCGGTTGCTATTCAAAATGATGGTAAAGCTGCGATTTTAGGTGAATATTGGCTAGGTAGTTTACAAGGTATTAGACAAGCAGTCGGTCTGACATTAGGGACTGGTGTCGGTGGTGGTTTATTAGTTGATGGGAAACTTTTGGAAGGAAAAAATTTTCAAGCTGGCGAGTTTAGTTTTATTTTGAATCATCCGAGCCTACCAGATAAACAGGTAATGACGGGTGCACAACTTTCAGCTGCCAGATTTATCAAACAAGCAGCACGCTTACTAGAACTAGAGGATATAACAGATGGTCAGACAGTATTTGAACACTTGAATAAAAATTCGTCTAAATCATTATATGATCTATTTGAAGGCTATTGTTTCCAAATCGCTTCATTGCTCTTTAATCTACAATGTATCTTTGATCCAGAAAAGATCGTCATCGGTGGAGGAATCAGTGCTCAACCTTTATTGATTACAGAAATCAATCGTCAGTATACGAAAATATTAAATCATGATGCATTTTATCAACAAACCTTTACCCCGGTAGTGATTGAAGCCTGTCAATTTCAAAATCATGCAAATTGTTTAGGTGCAGTCTATGCCTTGCGAACAGAACTGTCATCTTAGTGTTTAATCGTTGACAAACGTAAACGATAGAAGTAGGATATGAACAAGAAGACGAACTAAAGGAGTGAATTCTTGTGCATAAACAATTTCAAGTTGAAGGAATGACATGCGCTAGTTGTGCCCAAACGGTCGAAAAAGCTGTCGCAAAACTACCGCATGTGAAAAAGGCCACGGTCAATCTTGCGAATGAAACACTACAGATCACAGAAGATGCGGAAATTTCATTTTCCACTCTCTCACAAGCAGTAGCAGACGCAGGGTATCAGCTAGTCGATCCAATCACTCAAATGACATTACCAGTGGAGGGGATGACGTGTGCTAGTTGTGCGCAAACAGTAGAACATGTAGTCAGTCAGTTAGCTGGTGTAAAAAAAGCCACAGTCAATCTCGCGACTGAAACATTACAAGTATCTTTTGTCAGCGCGGATATCTCGATCGTCACGATCGCTCGAGCAGTAACGGACGCAGGCTATCATTTAGTAGTAGAAAAGCAGCCAGATATCAATCAAAAAGACAAGAAACAACAAGCTATCCACCACATGTGGCATCGATTTATCTGGTCGGCAGTCTTTACGATCCCTTTATTGTATCTTGCGATGGGTGAAATGATTGGATTACCAATTTGGCATCAGATCAGTAGTCATCATGCGCCAATCGTTGCGGCAACACTACAATTGATACTGGCGACGCCGGTTTTAATCATTGGACGAGTATTTTTTACCAAAGGATTCAAAGCCTTGTTTAAAGGGCATCCTTCAATGGACTCCTTAGTAGCGTTAGGGACCAGTGCAGCGTTTGTATATAGTCTATATGGAACCATTATGGTCTATTTAGGTGATACGACAGCCGCGATGAATTTGTATTATGAATCGGCAGCAGTGATTTTGACCTTGATTACTTTAGGGAAATATTTTGAATTAGTCTCCAAAGGAAAAACATCCGATGCGATTCAAAGTCTCTTAAATCTTTCTCCAAAAGAGGCGACAGTGTTAATTAAAGGACAAGCACAAACGCGATTGGTCGCCGAATTGCAAGTAGGCGATATCGTATTGGTTAAACCAGGTGAAAAAATTCCAACAGATGGGATTGTGACAAAAGGTACGACTAGTATTGACGAAAGTTTACTGACTGGTGAAAGTTTGCCGGTTGCTAAACAAGTAGGAGATTCAGTTGTAGGTGCTAGTTTGAATCAACAAGGCAGCATCGAGATGCGTGTGACGAAGATCGGTGCTGAAACGGCTTTAGCTCAAATTGTAAAATTAGTAGAAGAAGCACAAGGATCAAAAGCACCGATTGCTAAACTAGCTGATCGAGTTTCAGGTGTGTTCGTACCGATCGTTATTGGCTTAGCATTACTTTCAGGTCTTGTTTGGTTGATTTTTGGCCACGAGTCTTGGGTCTTTGCCTTGACGATCACTATTTCTGTATTAGTGATTGCCTGTCCATGTGCATTAGGTTTAGCAACACCGACAGCGATGATGGTAGGAATGGGAAAAGCGGCTGAAAAAGGAATTTTATTTAAAACGGGTGAAGCATTGGAACGGACACATCAACTGCAAACGATCGTTTTAGATAAGACTGGAACCATCACACAAGGCAATCCTGAAGTGACGGATTTAGTTAGTATCAATGGATCGAGTGAGTTGGACTTTTTGACGCTAGTGGCTTCGCTTGAACAAGTATCTGAACATCCGCTTGCGAAAGCAGTCTTAAAACGAGCAAAACAAGAGCAACTTGTATTAAAAGAAGTAGATGGATTTTTAGCTTTACCTGGTGTAGGGATTAAAGGGACGATCGAGGGTCAAACGTATCGTTTGGGAAATATGACCGTTCTAACTGCATTACCACAAGCAGAGAAGATTCAAAAACAAGCGACTATTTGGGCAGAACAAGGGAAGACACCAATCGCTTTAGTCACAGATACAACTATCATAGGCGCATTAGCCGTGGCTGATCCAATCAAACCAAGCAGTCAAGAAGCGATTCGGTCATTAAAAGAAAACGGGCTAAGTGTGGTCATGTTGACTGGAGATAACGAAAAAACAGCACAAGCGATCGCACGTCAAGTTGGGATCACCGAAGTAGTCAGTGAGGTCGTTCCAGCTCAAAAAGCACAAGCAATCCAACAATTGCAAACAAAACATCAAGGACTAGTCGCAATGGTAGGCGACGGAGTAAATGATGCTCCTGCACTCGCGCAAGCAGATATTGGGATGGCGATCGGTTCAGGAACAGATGTGGCATTAGAGTCGGCGGATATCATCTTGATGAAGAACGAATTGACAGGAGTAGTTCAAGCGCTCTTATATAGTCGCTTGACGATAAAAACGATTAAAGAAAATCTTTTTTGGGCGTTTGCTTATAATATTTTAGGGATTCCAGTTGCGATGGGGCTCTTGTATTTATTTGGTGGACCACTCCTCAATCCGATGCTTGCTGGTGGAGCGATGAGTTTTAGTTCTGTTTCGGTCTTACTAAATGCTTTACGATTAAAACGCAAAATTTAATAAAAAATACGGGATCACTTTTTGAAAGTCCAATCAAAAAGTGATCCCGTGTTTTTAAGATGATTAAATATAGTCTTGTGTTAATTCCATAAATTCACTAACATCTGCTAGAACACGATTGATACCCGCTTGCCAAAAATCTGGTTTTGTTAGATCGACTTGTAAATGTTTTTGCGCCAATTCTTCAGTCGTCATTGAAGCAGTATCGCGTAAAAGCGCAATGTAGTCATCTTCAAAACTAGTTCCTTTGTCTGAAGCATATGCATAGATTCCCATACTGAATAAATAGCCAAAGGTGTAAGGGAAGTTGTAAAATGGAACATCATCGATAAAGAAATGCAATTTCGCTGCCCAAAAATGAGGATGATAGCTACCAAGTTGATCTAGATAGCTTTCTTTTTGCGCTTCTAGCATTAAATTAGTGATTTGTTCTTGTGATACCAAGCCTTTTTGACGTGCAGTGTAGAAGTTTGTTTCAAAGATAAAACGCGCATGGATATTCATAAACATCGCAATCGCATTTTGCATCTTTGTATCCAATAAGTTGATTTTTTCTTCTTTTGTTTGCGCTTCTTTAAGCGTTGCATCTGCTACGATTAATTCAGCAAAAGTACTCGCTGTTTCGGCAACGTTCATTGCGTATTCTTGATTGACACTAGGCAAGTCCCACATCACGCTGCTATGAAAGGCATGACCCAATTCATGTGCCAAAGTCGCGACTTCATTGACAGAATTGCTATAGGTCATAAAGATACGTGATCCTTTTGTTTCAGGTAATTCAGTACAGTAACCGCCAGGACGTTTACCTGGACGATCCTCAGCCTCGATCCAAGATTTTTCAAAAGCCATTTGTGCAAAGTCAGCCATTTTAGGACTAAATTCTTTAAAATGGTCAATAATAAACGTAGCAGCTTCATCAAAACTGTATGTTCGCTCGGTCATATCACCTAAAATAATTGGCGCATCTTGATCTTGCCAATCCATTTTTTCTTTTCCAAATAATTGAGCTTTGCGTGTAAGAAAATCCATAATCGGTTGTTTATTTTTAACGATCGTACTCCACATCGTATCAAGAGTTTTACGAGATAAACGATTGTATTCTAATGGTTCTTTCAAGAAATCTTCGATACCATGTAGTCGTTGAGTTGAGATTCTAAAACCATCTAAATGATTTAGTGTGTCTGCTAATAGAGGAGCTTTTTCATTCCATGCTTTTTCCCAAGCAGCAAATAAAGTTGCCCGTACTTCGGCATCGGGATCGCCAGTCATTTTATTAAATGCTTGTCCAGCCGATAACGTTTGTTCGCGGCCTTCTTTATCAGTAAAAGGGATCGCAATCGTTGCAACGATTGTATCATAATGTTCACTCCAAGCATTTAACCCATCTAGCGCTAGTGTGTGGATGATATTTTCTTCAGCTTCACTTAATAATTCTAATCCGTCACGGCGCATTTCATTCAAACGAAACGCGACATCTGTCAATGCATCACTCGTTGTGATCGTCGACCAAACATCATCAGTGATTTGCGTCAGTTTTTTTGCGAATAATGTATGAGCAGACTGAAAAACTGGTGACTTAGCTGAAAGTTCACCCATCAGTAATTTCGCTTTTTGGTCGTTCACATCGCTTGATAGCAATGCACCAATGAAACTTCCACATTGTGAGAAACCGTTACTACAGACTTCTTCTTTTTGTAAAATTATAGCAATTGTATCTGGAGTCGTTTCGTCTATAGTCCAAGCCTCGATTGTTTGTTGATAGGCTGTAATTTGTTCAGAGAGCTGTGCTAAACGTTTTGTCAGTGCCTCAGACTCACTCCCACCTTTAAAAATTGAATCTAGATCCCAATTAATTGCATAGTGCATACGTACATTCCTCCTTTTTTAATAGTATAGCACATCCAAAATATTCTATCATGAAAGCCTTATCTATTTACTCGGTATTTTTTTATAGTTATGCTATACTAAAAAAGGTAAGCGATTTCTTTTTTAAAGGAGAGACTAGTGATGGCAGAAAAACAAAATGAAAAAAACAGTATGTCGAACAAATTCGTGTAATTGTAGAAAAGCTAGAAGCTGATTTGCATGAACTAAAACAAGATACGACTCAAAGCGCTGAAGAAAAAGATTTGGCAGCATTTAAAGCACATAAAAAAGCCTTGTTTGAAATCAAAGGTGTGCTGCATCATGCGGGTAAATTACTTGATTTTGATCCAGCCTATTTTGATGAATTGCGAATACTCGAATCATTACCAATGTATTATTCCTCAGAAATGCCATTTCAACCGTATTTATATTAAAAATGTTCCTTCTGAAATACCGTTCATCCGTTTTTTAAGAAGTTATGACAGGCTTTTGTCATGGCTTCTTTTTTTATTTCTTCTCAAGTTTTAAAGAACGTGATAATATAAACACGTTGGAGGGATGACTGTGATCAAACAATACCGTAAAGATGGACGACTATATTTGTGGATAGGCTTTATTTTAATGGGAGTGTTATTCTATAGTTCTTCACAAACGTATGAGCAACAATCTCAAATTGGATTATTATCCACTTTGTTGCATAATGAACCTTTTTCAAACTCCTTATCGCACGTGGCGTTTAATTACGCAGGCAGTGAGGTAAGTATCGCAGCTAAGGGATACTTTTCGTTTGTCGAATTTTTTATCCGTAAAGGTGCGCATTTTGGAACTTATTTTTTAATGGGTGGTAGTTTATATTTAGGTCTTGTTCCACGAATACGCAGTGTTTTATTAACTGGCGTGATCGCTTGGTTAGCAGCTACGGGGTATGCTGGATTGGATGAATTCCATCAAATGCTAACCGGTGGGAGAACACCACTATTTCAAGATGTCATGCTCGATTCATCTGGTGCAATGACAGTCATTTTACTTTGTATGCTCGTTTTTTTTGTTAAAAGAAGACGTGTCATCTAAAACGAAAAGAGAGGCGAGAGATGCGAATGATTTTAGAAACAGATCGATTGCGTATTAGACAATGGACAAAAGGAGAAGCAGCAGCACTAACGGAGTTTTTAGTAGATCCTGAAGTGATGCATGCTTACGAAGAACCTTTTACTCAAGAAGAAATTAATGAGTGGTTACGTTGGAATATCGCTTCTTATGAAACCAAAGGATATGGAATATGGGCAGTTGAACTAAAAGAAACCGGAGAAATAATCGGAGAATGTGGGTTGACGGATCAATGGGTCGTCGATCGACCGTATTTTGAATTGAGTTATCATCTAAAGAAAAGTGCATGGGGAAAAGATTACATGCTAGAGGCGACGCAAGCAATCCAGCAGTATGCATTTGATGTATTACGAGCAAACTCAGTGATTATGATCATTCGTGATATCAATATCAAGGCAATGAATATCGCAATCTCCAACCACATGAAGATTATGAAACGAATTATCAAAGAGCGTGATGGAATCAGTACACCACATTACATCTTTTGTATTGAAAAACAAAACAGATAGGACATATTGTCCTATCTGTTTTTTAGATTATTGTTTTGCGTCTTCTTCTTCAAGTTTTGCAAAAGCACTTTGCAAAATGTCTTTTAATTGTTTTGCAGAAGCTTCCATTTTTTCTTGTTCGCTATCTGTTAATGGGATTTCAATAATTTGTTTGATCCCTGAGGCATTGATCACGGCAGGTGTACCGATGTAGACATCGTCGATCCCGTATTCGCCATCTAAGTACACAGATAATGGCAATACCGCATTTTCATTGTCTAAGATAGCGCGAGTAATCCGTGCTAAAGATACAGCGATCCCATAGAAGGTCGCACCTTTTTTCTCAATGATCGTATACGCTGCATCACGTACACTAAAGAATAAATTGACCATTGCTTCTTCATCGACATCTGGATTATTTTTGATCCATTCATAGATTTGTAAACCTGCAACGTTGGCATGAGACCATACAGGAAATTCTGAATCTCCATGTTCACCTAAAATATAAGCATGGACGTTACGTGCATCTACATCGATCAAGTCTGCTAGAGCATGACGGAAACGAGCAGAATCTAAAGATGTACCAGATCCAATAACGCGTTCTTTAGGGAAACCAGAGAATTTCCAAGTAGAGTACGTTAAAATATCTACTGGGTTTGCAGCGACTAAAAAGATACCTTCAAAGCCAGATGCTACGATTTGAGTTACAACTGAACGGTTGATTTTTAAATTTTTATGAACTAAGTCTAAACGAGTTTCACCAGGTTTTTGGGCAGCCCCAGCAGTAATGACGACTAAATCAGCGTCATGAGCATCGGCATAGTCTGCTGCATAGATTTTTTTAGGTGAAGTAAAGGCTAAAGCATGAGATAAATCAAGAGCATCGCCTTCTGTTTTAGCTTTATCGATATCGATAATTCCGACTTCTTGTGCAATATTTTGAGTAAGTAACGCAAACGCATAACTTGATCCAACTGCGCCATCACCGACTAAAATTACTTTTTGATGTCTTTTTCCTGTACTTTTAACCATTTATATATCATCCTTTCTAATTTCACATCTCTTACAAAGACTATGTTAACACTTTATCAAACTTTTGTCATGTGATTCAGCAAACAATATAACAATTTTTTTAACTGTTTTTCGTTTAAAACGCTTTCTTTAGAGAATTGAAAACGTAACAAATGTTGTTTAAAAGTACAGTTGTTCAATATGTCACAATATAAAAAGTTTTAGTGATCGGATTATTGACTAAAGATACAGATATTTCGCAGAATGGAAGTGCTTATGGTATAATTTACGTATTGAATAGACGAAACGCACTGGTCAACACTTGTTGGCCAGCATTTTGCGTTTGAAAATAGGATAAAGAAAGAGTTGGATAGACAAGATGAAAATGATTGTTGGCCTAGGAAATCCAGGTAAAAAATATCATGAAACGAAACATAATGTAGGATTTATGGTTCTTGATGAATTAGCGAAGAAAAATCAAGCAACATTTAAGAAAAATACTTTCGAAGCTGAAGTTGCAGAATTTTTTTATAATGGCGAGAAAGTCTTGCTTGTGAAACCGAAAACGTATATGAATGAATCGGGTCGCTCAGTAGGACCGTTAATGACGTATTTTGGTATTTATCCTGAAGAACTAGTCGTCATTTATGATGATTTAGATCTAGTCGTAGGGAAGATACGCTTGCGTCAAAAAGGGAGTGCAGGTGGTCATAACGGAATCAAAAGTTTGATTTCACATCTAGGAACACAGACCTTTGATCGTATCAAAGTCGGGATCGGTCGACCTAAAGGAAGACAAACGGTTATTGATCACGTACTAAGTGGCTTTGATAAAGAGGATCAACCGATGATCTATCAAGGAATCGATGCTTCTGTTGATGCGGTGATGCATTACATTGAAGGAAATGATTTTTCATTGACCATGAATCAGTTCAACAAAAAAGGAGAGTAATAGATGGATATTCTTGATTTGCTTAATCGTTCCGAAACGATTACCCAGTGGCAAACAAAACTCAAAGAACAAACATCACGTCAGCTGATTACAGGACTTGCTGGTTCTGCTAAGCATCTGGCGATTTTGAGCGCCTTTAAACAGTTAGATCGCTCTGTTGTTTTAGTGACAGCCAATCTCTATTATGCGAATCAAGCGGCTGAAGAATTACGCCAATGGGAATCAGAAGTTTATGTGTTCCCAGTCGATGAAGTGATTTCAGCAGAGATGGCTTTTGCCTCCCCTGAAGCAAAAGCAGAACGGGTCGCGACATTAGATGCGATTGCAACGAATAAAAAAGGGATCTATATTTTACCGATTGCCGCATTAAAAAAACGGCTGCCTGATCGTAAAACTTGGCAACAAGCAAAGTTGACGTTTGCTTTACAAGATGAGATCGACATACAAGTCTTACCGCAGCGCCTCGTACACATGGGGTACACTCGACAACAAATGATTGAAAAGCCAGGAGATTTTAGTATTCGAGGTAGTATCGTAGACATTTATCCGCTTGATCAAGCAGATCCAATTCGAATCGAACTATTTGATGTAGAGATCGATTCGATGCGGACGTTTGATGTCGCTACCCAACGTTCGATTCAGTCGATCGAGCATTTTACAATCCTTCCAGTTACGGAACTGATTTTTTCAACGGAGCATTTGTACCATGGACAAGAATTAGTCGAACAAGCACTAAAACAACGTTTGGCTATCACACAAGAAGAAACCGATCGCGCATTATTGAGCGATTATTTTGAGCAACTGCTTAAAGATTGGTCTAATGGTATTGCCGGTGAACACGCAGCGTATTATACCGATTTTTTATATCCAGAAGCGACTACAGTTATTGATTATTTTACTGATCCGTACTTATTGATGGTCGATGACTATGCACGCATCATGGAAACATCGCGTGAGATGATGCACGAAGCAGCTGAATGGCATACGCAAAAGATCGAGGAATTACGCTTGTTTTCAACACAAGAAGTACTGATTGATGATCCACAAGTATTGCACCATATTGAAGCGCCAACGACCTTTTTTTCTTTGTTTCAAAAAGGAATGGGGAATTTGCGTTTTCAAGCAATTTATACGATGCAATATCGACCGATGCAACAATTTTTCGGACAAATGGGGCTGTTGAAAGCAGAAGTGGATCGCTGGATTAAGCTTTCTTATACGATCGTCTTTTTAGTCAGTACTTTAGAGCAACAAAAAAAATTAGAACAAGAATTCCGTGATCATGAGATCTATGCGGTCACAACTAAGGCTGATCGCTTAACGTTGAATCGTGCACAGATTATCGAAGCCAGTTTGCAAAATGGTTTTGAGCTACCAAACGAGCAATTGATCGTAGTTACAGAACGTGAGATTTTTCAAAAAGTTGCGAAAAAACGTGCACGTCGTCAAACGATTTCTAATGCGGAACGTCTTAAAAGTTATAATGAATTAAAAACAGGAGATTACGTTGTACATGAAAATCATGGTATCGGAAAATATATCGGCATGGAAACACTTGAAGTCGATGGTGTGCATCAAGATTATTTAACGATCGTATATCAAAACGATGATAAATTGTTTATTCCTGTTACGCAGTTGAATCTTATCCAAAAATATGTTGCTTCAGAATCGAAATCTCCGCGTATCAATAAACTAGGTGGAAGTGAATGGACTAAGACGAAGCGTAAAGTTTCACAACGAATCGAAGATATCGCTGATGATTTGATCCAACTGTATGCCAAAAGAGAAGCAGAAAAAGGCTTTGCTTTTGGTCCAGACGATGGCTATCAAAAAGAATTCGAAGATGCTTTTCCTTATTCTGAAACGCAAGATCAGTTACGTAGTACGACAGAAATCAAAAAAGATATGGAAAAAGAAAAACCAATGGATCGTTTGCTAGTAGGTGATGTTGGATTTGGGAAAACAGAAGTGGCTTTAAGAGCAGCTTTTAAAGCGATTCGTGAAAGCAAACAAGTGGCAATTTTAGTGCCAACGACGATCTTGGCGCAACAGCATTATGAGACAATGGTCGATCGTTTTCAAGGTTTCCCAGTCAACGTAGGTGTGTTGAGCCGTTTCCAAACAAAAGCGCAACAAACAAAAACACTTGAAGAACTGCGTAAAGGGCAAATCGATATCATTGTTGGAACGCATCGTTTGCTATCAAAAGATGTCGTTTTTGCTGATCTAGGATTACTAGTTATCGATGAAGAACAACGTTTTGGTGTGAAACACAAAGAACGTTTAAAACAATTGCGTTCGCAAGTCGACGTTTTGACGTTGACGGCAACCCCGATCCCACGTACATTACACATGTCGATGCTTGGTGTGCGTGATTTGTCAGTGATTGAAACCCCTCCTGAAAATCGCTATCCGATTCAGACCTATGTTATGGAGAGTAATCCTGGTGCGATTCGTGAAGCGATTTTACGTGAAATGGCTCGTGGTGGACAAGTTTTCTATCTATATAATCGTGTAGATACGATCGAACAAAAAGTGGAAGAATTACAAGCACTAGTACCAGATGCACGCATTGGCTATGCACACGGTCAGATGACAGAGATCCAACTTGAGAATACGCTCTTTGATTTTATTGAAGGAGAATTTGACGTTTTGGTCACGACGACGATTATTGAAACGGGTGTGGATATCCCAAATGCCAATACATTGTTTGTAGAAAATGCAGATTTTATGGGGCTATCGACCTTGTACCAGCTTCGTGGTCGTGTGGGGCGTAGTAATCGTGTGGCGTATGCATACTTTATGTATGCACCGCAAAAAATCTTAACAGAAGTCAGTGAAAAACGTCTCCAAGCAATCAAAGATTTCACTGAACTAGGTTCAGGATTTAAGATTGCAATGCGCGATTTGTCAATCCGTGGTGCGGGTAATCTACTAGGAGCACAGCAACATGGATTCATCGATTCAGTCGGATTTGATCTATATGCACAGATGTTAGCCGAAGCAGTTGAACGTAAACAAGGGAAAAATACACAGCTACAAAAAACAAGTACCGAAATCGATTTAGGGCTAGATGCTTATTTACCTGGAACGTATATCGAAGATGAACGTCAAAAAATCGAAGTCTATAAACGAATTCGTGAATTAGAAAGTATGGAAGCTTTAGATGAGTTGCAAGATGATCTATTGGATCGTTTTGGTGAGTATCCAGATGAAGTTGCACATTTACTGATGATTGGTGAAATCAAAATGAATGCCGATCGTGCTTTATTTGAGAGTATTCGTAAAAAAGAACAACAAATGCTCTTTACTTTAAGCAAGATCGGTACAAAATTGTATTCAGTCGAACAATTATTTGAAGGGCTAGCGAAGACCAAATTAAAAGCAACACTAGGTGTCGAAAAAGAAAAAATGGTGATTCGTTTAGTGATTCCAAAAGAAATGAAGCCTATGGTGTGGCTACAAGAAGTTGAAAATTTTGTTTGCGCATTACGCGAAATCCGTTATCAACAACAGTTGGTATCACAAGTAGACTAAGGAGGCATGGATATGGCAAAATCGCAACTGCATCATCTGATGCGTGGTGCCTTAGTTTTGACGATGGCTTCTTTTATCGCGAAACTTTTGAGTGCTATTTATCGTGTGCCGTTTCAAAATTTAGTGGGCGACCAAGGATTTTATGTGTATCAACAAGTCTATCCACTATACGGGATCGCAATCACGTTAGCTTTGACTAGTTTTCCACAATTTTTGTCTCGTGTGACGGTCGGTCAAAATCCATTGGAAAAACGTGAAACTTTAAAAGCGTATTTTCCAATGATCGCTACGTTAGCGTTAGGAATGTGGTTTTTTCTTTTTGTGTTTAGTAGTATCGTCGCCTTTGCGATGGGCAATCGAGAGCTTGCGCCATTGATACGAGTCGTGTCATTCACCTTTTTATTGATTCCTTCTTTAGCGATTCGTCGTGGAGAGTTTCAAGGTTCGATGCACATGGTACCGACAGCTGTATCACAAGTTGTGGAGCAAATCGTTCGTGTGGTAGTGATCTTACTGGCAGCGTATAGTTTTAAAGCTTTTGATAAAACCGTCTATCAAGTGGGAACGTATGCGCTTAGTGGTTCATTAGTTGGAGGCATCGCTGCCTTTTTTGTTTTGCGATATTATGCTTATAAAATCCACGGAGGACATGTGCGTCTTACACAATTAGTCGGACCCTATCCTAACAAAGTAGTTCGGTATCGTTTTTATAAAGAAGCGGGTATGTTGACGATCTACGGTAGTTTATTGATCATGTTTCAATTGATCGATTCGTTTTTTGTAGTCAATGGTCTTGTTGCTTCAGGCATGCCGTTACACGAAGCTCAAGTAACAAAAGGGATTTTTGATCGAGGTCAACCACTCGTTCAACTAGGATTGGTTGTTGCAACAGCATTGAGTGCAAGTTTTTTACCGGCCTTGACTGATTATCTAACCGCAAATCGTGAAGCGCACTTTCGCTTTTCAGCGAAAATGTACTTAAGATTAACGGTCAGCGTGGCTTTTGCAGCATCTTTGGGTCTAGCTGGTTTGATGCCGTTTATCAACTATACTTTATTTAAAGATTTTAAAGGAACCAATACTTTAGTGCTATTTGTTTTTTCGATCGTATTGATGGCGACCGTTCAGTCTTACCAAAGTATCGCGCAAAGTCAAAACCGCTTACGTCTATCTTTGCGTGCAGCACTTTTTGGTTGTGCAGCAAAACTTATCTTGACTGGTATTTTGACTTATCTGTTTGGAACGATCGGAACAAGTTTTGCTACTTTAAGTGGATTATTAGTGGTCTTTTTGGTTTTCTTACGTTATGACGATCGTAAGTTATACTTATTTTTTAATGAACGTTACTTTTTTGTGCGTTTAGGCATCGCCTTATCAGGTATGGCAGTAAGTTTGCTAATCTATGATCTTACTTGGTATTATATAATAGAAGAGTGGCATCGTTCGACGACGCTATGGATCAGCTTGTTTGGTGTCGTTTTAGGAGCAAGCGTCTTTTTGATCTTGACGATCAAGTGTCAGGTATTTACCGTACGTGAGTGGTTGTATCTACCTAAAGGAGCGAAAATTTTACGCTTAGGAGTGAGAAAATGAGAATCGATAAATTTTTAAAAGTTTCCCGTTTAATTAAACGACGTTCTGTTGCAAAAGAAGTCGCAGATAAAGGAAGAATCAAAATCAATGGTAAGTTAGCGAAATCCGGCAGTAGTGTAAAAGTCGGTGATATCTTACGCATTCAATTTGGGAATCGGATCGTTGAAGTACGTGTTGAGGTGTTACAAGAATCAACGAAAAAAGAAGATGCAGCCCAAATGTACACACTATTATCAGAAGAAAGAGTTTCTGAAAATAGTGCAAATGAGTCTTAAAATTCTCTTCAATATTGTTAGACAAGTCTTGTGGATGTTGGTATAATAAGTATCACAATCCTACAAGACTGGAGCGAGCGATTTTTGAAAAAAACAAAAAAAAGCAACGTTGCCTATTTGCCAACTGATTTTGCTAAGGAACAATATGCGAATTATGCGAAACAACAACGCCAAGTAATCTATCGTCGCCGCCGTCTATTTGTGATATTTGCGGTCGCCGCGATCGTCGCGATTCTTTTTGGGATTAGTTTGTTCCGTGATTTTTCACGCTTGCATCAGCTAGAAACATATCAAGCGACAAAAGTTGTGGAAAAGAAAGATACAGATCAGCAAATTACCTCATTGAAAAAAGACGTTGCTCTTTTAGAAGATGATGATTACGTTGCGAAATTAGCACGTAGCCGCTATTTTTATTCTAAAGAAGACGAAATTAATTTTAGATTGCCTGATGGGGTCACGCAATCAGAAGAAGAAACAACCAAATAACTTTGTCGTGTCTATCCATAAGATAGTCCATCATAAAAGCGTAATAAAATTAGGAGGAACATATTTTTTATGTCAATCGAAGTTGGAGCAAAAGTACCAGGAAAAGTATCAGGAATTACAAATTTTGGTGCCTTTATTGATCTTGGAGCGGGAAAAACTGGCTTGGTCCACATCAGTGAAGTGTCAAATGGATTCGTGAAGGATATCAATGAAGTGTTAAAAGTCGGCGATGAAGTTACTGTTTTAGTAACAAATATCGGTACCGATGGAAAAATCGGATTGTCGATTCGTAAGGCAGAAGATAAACCACGTGAGGAAAAACGTGAATATCCGAAAAAAGACTTCAACCGTGGTCCTAAAAAACCATTCACACGTAATCAACCTTCACAAGCACCAGCAAATACAAAACAAGACTTCGATTCATTAATGTCCTCGTTTTTAAAGGATAGCGATGATCGTCTATCTTCATTAAAACGAAATACTGAAGGAAAACGCGGTGGCCGTGGCGGTCGTCGTAACTAAGTACAATTAAAAAGGTTGAGCCTGTATGGCTCAACCTTTTTTGAATTAGGAGGAAATATGAGTAGAGAACAGCTCCTAGCCCATCTTAAAGCACAACGATTATGGCAATCTACAGATTCATTACTAATTGCCGTATCAGGAGGGGTGGATTCGATGGTACTACTAGATTTAATGATGCAGTTATCGGATACCTATCATAAATGTGGTGTCGCTTACGTCGATCATCAACTCCGCGAGCAATCTAAGGTTGAAAAACAATTTGTGAGACATGTGTGTCAACGGTACGACATTCCATTTTTTCATGCCACTTGGACACCGACTGAAACGAATGTCGAAGCAAATGCCAGAGCATTTCGTTATGATTTTTTTGAATCCCTTTTAACAACTGAAAACTATGATGGGGTGCTAACAGCGCATCATCTAAACGATCAAGCAGAAACATTGGTGATGAAATTGATACGAGAAGGTACGATGTTTGCACTAAAGAGCCTAGTTGCAACCCAGTCCTTTGGAATAGGTAAACGACTCATTCGGCCATTGCTCACACTAGAAAAAAAAACCTTGCGTCAATATGCAGCTGACTATCAGATCGAGTATTATGAGGATTTAAGTAATCAAGATGATAAGTACACTCGTAATCGTGTACGTAAATATTTGATTCCTCAGATGATCGACGAAAATCCACAAGCATTAGCACATATTGATCGTGTGAGTCAGCAAGTCGCACTGGCTGAACAATTGATCCAAGAAAATTACCACGAATGGTCTAGAAAATGGATCATAAAAACACCAACGAGTTGGTGCATCGCACTCGAAGGCGTAGGTCAGCTTTCTAAAGCACAAGCGTATTATTTTTGGGAATGCTTGCGTTTAGATAGCCACTCGTTGCTTACGATCAATCAAAAACAGTTGGCGGCAGTACAGGAACTGATTCGTCAAAACAAGAGTCAGTGGCAACTTACGTTAAAAGATCAAGGAATCATTAAACGCCGGTATGATAAGTTGTGGCTTATTGCAAATGAACAAGTGCTACCTATAGTCGAACATGGACCGTTGCGATTGATCATAAATAAAAGTTATTCATTATCAGAAAATGAGCTGATCGGCATCTTCGAACCAGATCATCTTCCTGACTGGCAAGCTGATTATCAATTAAGATTATTTGCTCAAACAGAATTTTGGTTGCGAAAAAGACAACCCGGTGATAAGATCGCACTCACACCAAAGCTTTCCAAAAAAGTCGCACGCTACTTGATCGATGCTAAAATCCCAAAAGAAGCACGTGATCGAGGTTGGATTTTAGAAAATAAAGATAAGAATCTTTTAGCATTCTTACCTTTTGTCTGTTCCTATTTGAGTATTAGTAAAGAAACTGATAAAATACACTACGTACTTCTATATAAATACGAGAAGTAACGGTTGAAAGGAGACTTATATGCTAGAAAAAGATATTGAAAAAGTTTTAGTGACAAAAGAGCAGATTCGTACACGCTGTGAAGAGCTTGGAAAAGTTTTAACAGAAGAATACAAAGATAAAAACCCATTAGTCGTGGGAGTATTAAAAGGAGCAGTTCCTTTCATGGCGGATATCGTACGTGAAATGGATTGCTATTTAGAGCTTGATTTTATGGACGTGTCAAGTTATGGTAATGCATTAGTCTCTTCTGGAGAAGTGAAGATCGTCAAAGATCTAGATACAAATGTTGAAGGTCGGGACATGTTGATCGTAGAAGATATTATCGACAGTGGTCGCACTTTAGCTTATTTAGTTGATTTGTTTAAATACCGCAAAGCGAAATCTGTCAAAATTGTTACTTTGTTAGATAAACCTGAAGGCCGCGTAGTCGATATTGAAGCAGATTACATTGGTTTTGACGTTCCAAACGAGTTTGTTGTCGGTTATGGTTTGGATTACACCGAACAATACCGTAACTTACCGTATGTAGGCGTATTAAAACCAAGTGTTTATCAATCTTAATAGTGATTATTTTACAACAACTATGATACAATAAAATTGGTCAATATAAGACAAAACAGGCAAGGAGGGGCCGCATGAACAAAAAAGGAAACGGTACGGTCAAAACGACCTTATATTACGTACTCGTCTTATTGGCGATGGTTATGGTTGTCTATTATTTCTTTGGCAACGGTGGCAGTAAATCACCTGAAATCGAGTATTCCACATTTACAAAACAGTTAAAAGACGGTGACGTTGAATCATTTACCGTTCAGCCTTCAAATGGTGTTTATCGAATTACTGGTAAATACAAGAGTGAACAAACGATTAGCAATGATAGTGGATTGAGCGTGTTTGGTTCGACTTCTTCTAAATCGACATCATTTTCAACAATTATTTTGCCAAATGATTCGACTTTAAGTGAAATTACGACACTTGCAAGCGACAATTCAGTCAAAACGCAAATTGAACAAGAATCAAATAGTGGGATCTGGTTATCTCTACTTGTAAGTTTCTTACCACTTGTGATCATCATTTTCTTCTTCTATATGATGATGGGTCAACAAGGTGGCGGTGGCGGCGGTGGTGGCCGTGTCATGAACTTTGGGAAATCAAAAGCCAAAGAAGCTGACAAAAAAGCCAACCGTGTCCGATTTACAGACGTAGCTGGTGCTGAAGAAGAAAAACAAGAGCTTGTAGAAGTCGTGGAATTCTTAAAAGATCCGCGTCGTTTCTCTGCTTTAGGTGCACGTATCCCTGCTGGTGTGTTATTAGAGGGTCCTCCGGGAACTGGTAAAACATTACTTGCAAAAGCAGTTGCCGGTGAAGCTGGCGTACCATTTTATTCAATTTCAGGTTCTGATTTTGTTGAAATGTTTGTCGGTGTCGGTGCAAGCCGTGTTCGTGATTTATTTGAAACAGCGAAGAAAAATGCACCTGCGATCATCTTTATCGATGAAATCGATGCTGTCGGTCGCCAACGTGGTGCTGGTATGGGTGGCGGACACGATGAACGTGAACAAACCTTAAATCAATTGCTGGTTGAAATGGATGGATTTGGTGGTAACGAAGGTGTAATCGTGATTGCCGCAACAAACCGTTCTGACGTGTTGGATCCAGCGTTACTTCGTCCGGGTCGTTTTGACCGTCAAATTTTAGTTGGTCGTCCGGATGTTAAAGGGCGTGAAGCAATTTTACGTGTTCATGCGAAAAACAAACCTTTAGCAAGCGATGTAGATTTAAAAGTTGTTGCACAACAAACACCAGGTTTTGCCGGTGCTGAATTAGAAAATGTGTTAAACGAAGCTGCTTTAGTTGCTGCTCGTCGGAATAAAAAACAAATCGATGCTTCGGATATCGATGAAGCAGAAGATCGCGTGATTGCAGGACCAGCTAAAAAAGATCGTGTGATCAGTAAGCGTGAACGCGAAATGGTTGCCTATCATGAAGCAGGGCATACGATTGTTGGTTTAGTCTTAAGCCGTGCTCGTGTGGTGCATAAGGTAACGATCATCCCTCGTGGACGCGCTGGTGGGTACATGATTGCCTTGCCTAAAGAAGATCAAATGTTGATGACAAAAGAAGACATGTTCGAACAAATCGTGGGTCTTTTAGGTGGACGTACAGCAGAAGAATTAATCTTCAACGTACAATCTACTGGTGCATCAAATGACTTTGAACAGGCAACAGCTTTAGCTAGAAGCATGGTAACTGAGTATGGAATGAGTGATAAATTAGGACCTGTTCAATATGAAGGAAACCATCAAGTTTTTGTTGGCCGTGACTATGGTCAAACCAAAGCGTATTCTGAGCAAGTGGCTTATGAGATTGATACAGAAGTGCGTAAGATCTTAGTTGATGCGCATAATAAAGCACGTGAAATCATTCAAACGTATCATGAAAAACACAAATTGATCGCTGAAAAACTTTTAGAGTTTGAAACACTAGATGCTAAAGCAATCAAATCATTGTTTGAAACAGGTCAAATGCCTGTAGATCATGAACAAAGTGAATTTCCTAGTGAAAAAGCACAAACGTATGAAGAAGCTAAACGTGCATTAGAAGAAAAAGATGCACAAAAACAAGCAGAACAAAAACCTCTAGATGAAGACATTACGCCTTTAGATGAGGATGATCGTCTGTAATAGGTAGATAAACGAAGGATGCTACTTGTAGCTCCTTCGTTTTCTTGTTTTAAACGGTAAAGTTGAAAAAAAGTAAAGATTTGAGTATGATTCAGTCATAAGCAAAAGGAGAGAAAAACATGATCAAAGATTATTTAGTAAAAGCCTTAGCATACGGCGGATTTGTCCGTGCTTATGCGGTAAGTGCAACGGAAACTGTCGCTGAAGCACAGCGACGTCATGATACATGGAACACAGCGTCGGCTGCATTAGGCCGTACGATGGTAGGTGGACTACTATTAGGAAGTACAGTCAAAGGTGACGATACCATTACGGTAAAAGTTCAAGGAAATGGACCCGCTGGTTTGATCATGGTGGACAGCAATGGCCGCGGAGATGTTAAAGGATATATTCAAAATCCAAATGTAAGTCTACCATTAAATGAAAAAGGAAAAATTGATGTTCGTGGTGCAGTTGGGACAGATGGCGTCTTTACCGTTATTAAAGATCTAGGTTTGAAAGAACCATTCTCAGGACAAACTCTAATCGTTTCTGGTGAGCTTGGAGAAGATTTCACGTATTATTTGGCAGTGTCTGAACAAGTCCCTTCCGCTGTAGGTCTAAGTGTCTTGGTCGATACGGATGATTCGATTCGTTCAGCTGGTGGCTTTATGCTACAAATCATGCCAGGAGCTCCTGAAGAAGTAATCGAGAAAATCGAAAAACGATTAGCAAGTTTGCCATTGGTTTCAAGTCTTTTAGACCAAGGAAAGACACCAGAAGATATCTTGGATACGATTTTTGATGGTGAGTCGTTGATGATTTTAGAAACGATGCCAGTTATGTTTAAATGTGATTGCTCAAAAGAGAAATTTGGGAATGCGATCTTAACCCTAGGAACAAAAGAGATTCAGGATATGATCGATGAAGATCATGGAGCAGAAGCTGTTTGTTCTTTCTGTAATAATAAATACTATTTTGATGAAGCGGATCTAGAAGAAATCAAAGCTGAAATCACTGGAGGTAACTAATGGATCACTCTTGGAAAATCGGCGATGTTGAGATTCCGAACCGTGTCGTGGTTGCTCCGATGGCTGGGATCAGTAATGCCGCTTTTCGCGTGACAGTAAAAGAAGCTGGTGCCGGGATGGTTGTTTGTGAAATGATCAGCGACAAAGGAATCAACTTGCGAAATAAAAAAACTCTAAGTATGTTGCATATCGAAGAAACGGAGCATCCACTTAGTCTACAGATCTTTGGAGGAGACAAGGATAACTTAGTCGAAGCTGCACGTTTTGTCGAAGCCAATACTACTGCAGATATCATCGACATCAATATGGGCTGTCCAGTAAATAAGATCATCAAAGCTGAAGCTGGTGCTAGATGGTTACTTGATCCTGATAAAGTATATGAAATGGTACATGCCGTTTCATCAGCTGTTTCGATTCCAGTTACGGTCAAAATGCGTACAGGTTGGGATGAAGAACATTTATTTGCGGTACAAAATGCTCAAGCTGCTCAAGCTGCGGGTGCCTCAGCGATTGCGATGCACGGCCGAACACGAGTGCAAATGTATGAAGGACAAGCCAATTGGGAGATTTTAAAAGAAGTGAAGCAAGCCATTGAGATTCCATTTATGGGGAACGGCGATGTGCGAACGCCGGAAGATGCGAAGCGGATGCTTGAAGAAGTAGGATGTGATGCGGTGATGATCGGACGTGCTGCTTTAGGGAACCCGTGGATGATCCGTCGTACCAAAGAGTATTTGGAAACCGGCATTTTGATCGATGAACCTTCACCTCGTGAAAAAATCGATATCGCAAAATTGCATTTTGAACGATTAGTTGCGCTTAAAGGTGAGAAATTAGCTTCATTAGAATTTCGTCAGCATGCAGCTTATTATTTAAAAGGTGTACCGAGAGCTGCAAAAATCAAAGCAGCAATCAATAAATCAGAAGATCGCCAAACCACTTTGGATCTATTAGATTCATTTTTGGAAAAAGTCGAAGCAAACGCCTAACGAATATGAAAGAACAAGTCGAAGCGTAATCTTCGACTTGCTTTTTTTTCAGAAACTTGTCATTATTAGGAAAGAAGTACAAGTGAGAATGGAGGAACACTCGTGGCAGAGGAAAAAATAGAAGCACAAGTGGAAACGCAAGAAGAACTAAATGATCAAATGGTCGTTCGTCGTCAAAAAATGGAACAATTACGTGAAGAAGGAATTGATCCTTTTGGACAACGTTTTGAACGTACGCATCAATCGGCTGAATTGCATGAAGTTTTTGATCCAAGAACTAAAGAAGAATTAGCGGAAATGGCTTTAACTGCTAGTATTGCAGGTCGTATTGTGACAAAACGTGGAAAAGGAAAAGCTGGTTTTGCGCATTTACAAGATCGTGAAGGCCGTATTCAAATCTACGTTCGTCAAGATCAAGTTGGTGAAGCACAATATGAAGTCTTTAAACATGCTGATTTAGGTGACTTCTTTGGTGTTACTGGTGAAATCATGAAAACCAACACTGGTGAAGTGACTATCAAAGCCAAAGAAATCACGATCTTATCAAAAGCGCTACGGCCATTACCGGATAAATACCACGGTTTGACTAATGTAGAACAACGTTATCGTCAACGCTATTTAGATTTAATCAGTAATCAAGAAAGTTTTGATCGTTTTACTAAACGTAGTCAAATCATCAGCGAAATCCGTCGCTACTTGGATGGATTAGGTTATATTGAAGTGGAGACACCTGTATTACACAATCAAGCGGGTGGTGCTGCAGCACGTCCGTTTATTACACATCATAATGCTTTAGACATGGATTTATATTTGCGTATCGCTTTAGAATTACATCTAAAACGACTAATCGTTGGTGGTATGGAAAAAGTATACGAAATTAGTCGCGTTTTCCGTAATGAAGGGATCGATACGACACATAATCCAGAATTTACAATGATGGAATGTTATACAGCTTATACAGATTATAAAGATATCATGGATCTAACAGAAGGAATTATTCGGAACGCTGCTGAAAAAACATTAGGAACAACTCAAATCACTTATGATGGTCAAGCAGTTGACTTAGAATCTGAATTCCGACGTTTGCATATGGTTGATGGCGTAAAAGAACAAACTGGCGTAGATTTCTGGAAAGAAATGTCTGTAGAAGAAGCTCGTGCTCAAGCTAAAGAACATAACGTTGAGATTACAGACAGTATGACTGTTGGTCATATCCTAAATGAATTCTTTGAAACATTTGTAGAGGAAACATTGCAACAACCTACATTTGTTTACGGACATCCAGTAGAAGTTTCACCGTTAGCGAAGAAAAATCCAGAAGATCCTCGTTTTACAGATCGCTTTGAGCTATTTATCGTAGGGCGTGAGTTTGCGAACGCCTTTACAGAGTTAAATGACCCAATCGATCAACGTGAACGGTTCGAAGCTCAAGAAAAAGAACGTGCAGCTGGAAACGACGAAGCACATGGAGTAGATGAAGACTTCTTAGAAGCTTTAGAGTACGGTATGCCGCCAACTGGTGGTTTAGGAATCGGAATTGACCGTTTAGTAATGTTATTAACTGATGCGCAATCAATTCGCGATGTGCTTTTATTCCCAACAATGCGCTAATTTAAAAGTCCTCAACTAGTTGAGGACTTTTTTTATACGAATAAACTCAATTTAGAGATAGGTTTATCGAAAGAATTTGTATATAAAAACGAACAAAAATCATTTGTTTTTATTTATTGAACGCTTTTGAAAAAAACTTGTAAAAGAAGTATAAAAATGTTTGACCTATACGTACTTACTTGGTATATTATTACTTGTCCTAAAGACGCCTCGTTAATTTTTCTAGTTATTTTTTTGTTCAAAAAACTTTCAAAAAAGTATTGACGTTAGATAATCTAGATGATATTATAACTGAGTCGTTAAAATACAACTTCTAATAAACGTTGATTTAACAATCAATTAAATAAAAAAAGTTGTTGACAAATAACATTTGAAATGTTATGATAACTAAGTCGTGAAAAACAAGTCTTAACTTGTTTGAAAAAAACTTTTAAAAAAGTATTGACAATAAATCAATCAATATGTTAAGATTTAAAAGTTGCTACAAGCGACAGATTAGACCTTTGAAAACTGAACAAAGCAAGCAAACGAACCAATAGTGTAAGGTGTTTCTATTTAGATAGAAGCAAAAACAAAACAGCAAGCAGTAATGCGAGCGAAGTCAATTAAGAGCTTAAC